>JBFYQC010000110.1:0-26729 GCA_041302975.1 Bacteroidota bacterium | reverse complement strand
ACCTTATGCATCAAACAGGTACTTCTAAACCTAGGTAATTAACAACTACTTCATTTAAAATTTCATGAATGCTTTCGTGATTTGGGGCCATTACCAACTTTGTTCTATATTCTTTAAAATTCGGAATACCTTTAAAATACTGGCTGTAATGTGTGCGCATTTCGAAAATCCCAGCAATTGTACCTTTCCATTGTACACTAAAATCCAAATGCTTACGCACTACATCTACGCGCTCGCTTATTGTTGGTGCTGCCAGCAGGTGTCCCGTGGCCATATAATGTTTAATTTCATTAAATATCCATGGGTAACCAATCGCTGCTCTGCCAATCATTATACCATCAACACCAAATCTATTTTTGTATTCTAAAGCCTTTTGTGGTGAATCAATATCACCATTACCAAAAATAGGAATTTGTATACGCGGGTTATTTTTTACTTTAGCAATCAATGTCCAATCGGCTTCGCCTTTGTATAATTGCGCGCGTGTGCGACCATGAATAGACAATGCCTTGATTCCTACATCAAACAGACGCTCGGCTACTTCCTCAATGTTCTTGCTGTTTTCGTCCCAACCCAAACGGGTTTTAACCGTAACCGGCAATTTGGTTGATTTAACCACACGGTCTGTAATTTTCACCATTTGAGGTAAATCTTTTAAAATACCAGCTCCAGCTCCTTTGCAAACCACTTTTTTTACTGGACAGCCAAAGTTGATATCTAATAAATCAGGGTTCGTAGCATCCACAATTTTAGCAGCTAACTCCATAGATTCTTCATCACCACCAAATATTTGTATGCCAATAGGACGCTCGTAATCAAATATATCCAACTTCTTACGGCTTTTAATAGCATCACGTATCAACCCTTCACTGCTGATAAACTCTGTATACATAAGGTCGGCCCCCTTATCTTTGCATACTGCCCTAAAAGGCGGATCACTCACATCCTCCATGGGGGCAAGTAATAAAGGGAATTCTCCCAATTCTATGTTTCCTATCTTAACCATTGTTATATTCGCAACGCAAAAATAGGTAAATGACTGAAAAGAATTTGTTTTGGGAACATCCCGTTGTGTTTTTTATTACGCGCACGTTTATTTTGGCGGGTATGATGCTGGTATTTGCAGGATTTGCATATAGTATAGCAATCTATACCAGCAAGGGCATATTTGGAATTGATTATTTAGCAAATCCAAGTTTACTGACTGATTTTACTTCGTCATCAAATCTAAAAGCGCTTAAATACATTCAAGCCTTATCATCAGCAGGCATATTTATTTATCCAGCTTGGTATTTTTGTAAAGCCTTACACCAAACTCCGGCTGAGTTTTTAAAATTAAACCGTAGAACAACTTTTAGCGAAATTGCACTTTCCATTTTAATTGTTCTTGCAGCTATGCCATTTGTAAGTTGGTTGGTTTATGCAAATGGGTTTTTCAAATTACCCGCATCAATGGCCGTATTAGAACTTGAACTTAAAGCAGCCGAAGAACTTGCTGCAAAATTTACACAAGCATTTATACAAGCTGACACCTTAGATGTATTGTGGATTAACCTCATTGTAATTGCCATATTACCAGCAATAGGTGAGGAATTTTTATTTAGAGGTGTGTTGCAAAATTTTGTACGTTTAACAACTGGTAAAAAACATTTTGCTGTATGGATGATAGCCATTGTATTTAGTGCGTTTCACGGTCAGTTTTACGGTTTTTTACCCCGCATGATATTGGGTGCTGCCTTAGGTTATGCCTATCTATTTACAGGTAATTTATGGATAAGCATTATCATGCATTTTATAAACAATGCCTTCGCTGTAATAAGTAATTATACCCCCATTAAAGATAATTTACCCACTATTATGCAAAATGATTATGTGTTTGAATCATGGATCATAAATACTGGAAGTTTTATGGTAACCATTGGTTTATTATGGATATTGCGCAACATTACCTTTAAACGTGTGTGGTACAATGGCGAGTGATTTTAACAAAATATACCAAACTGGAAACCCGATTGAGTCAGAAATCATTATTCAGATGTTAGAAGAAAATGGTATTAAAGCAATTAGCATGAATAAAAGAGACAGCAGTTATCAGGCATTTGGTGTAATTGAAATATATTGCCCAGCAAATGATGTGGTTACCGCACTACACTTAATTAATAACAACCCAACCAATGAAAAGTAATTTTGTACAACGCAGCATCACGGGCGCTGTTTTTGTTTCGGCTGTTGTAGCAGCAACCATGTTTAGCGAGTTCAGCTTCTTTATATTGCTTTTTGCAATTAACTTTTTGTGTTTGCTTGAGTTTTACGAGTTAGTATTACCCGATAAACGCTGGATTGAAAAGTACTTAGGCATAATAAGTGGCAGTGTTATTTTTATCATGTTTGCCATGATATTTTCGGCCGATTTATCTTTGGCATGGTACTATAACTTAATCCCCATTTTCATGTTTATGTTCATCATTAAATTGTTTGAACGCACCCACAACGAGTTTTCTACATTAGCATTTCAGATATTGGGTTTATTATACATTACCATGCCTATTGTAATGTTGGCTAAAATGGGGTTCCTAAACTCGTTAAGTTATAGTCCAGGTTTACCTATGGGTTTCTTTTTATTGTTATGGACTAGTGATACCGGTGCATATTTAGCCGGACGCAGTTTTGGTAAAACTAAATTATTTGAACGCATATCACCTAAAAAAACTTGGGAAGGCAGCATTGGTGGCACTGTATTAAGTTTAGCTGTAGCGTATGGTATTTCTAACTTGTTGAGATTTGATGATGTAACAACGTTTGATTGGATGGCGATTGCCGTGTTGGTAGTTATATTTGGCACCTTTGGCGATCTATTTGAATCGTTGTTAAAACGAAATTTACACATTAAAGATAGTGGTACTATTTTACCCGGACATGGTGGTGTATTAGACCGTTTTGACGGATTGTTTCTGGCCATACCTGCCGTGTTTTTTTATTTACTGTATACTAACTAAGTGTTGTCATGAAACTGTTTAAAATTTACTTCATTATTTTTGCTTCAATATTTGCGTTTGTTCTTGGTTCAAGATTTTTCCCTCACACGTATTATGTTGAGCGAAGCATTACCATCAACAAGCCCCTTAGCCAAACATTTGAATACTTAAGTAACTACCAAAACTGGGAGCACTGGAGTTTATGGAACAAAACCGTAGATAGTACCTTATACTATTTTTATAATAAAACACATGATACCATTGGTGCCCGTCAGTATTTTTATGGTGCATTATTAGGTCAAGGTTATTTTGAAACCATAGGTTACCAAAAAGACAGCAGCTTACAATTTATGTTAAGTGTTAACCGTGCCGAAAGAACTGCAGCCGGTGTATTTACCTTTAAAGCCATTGATTCCAATACTACCGAATTACACTGGATAGACAGTGGTGATGTGGGCAACAACCCCATCAAACGATACATGATTCCGTTTGTAACCAAAAATACCGCTACTACTTTAGATAACGGTTTAGCAAATATTAAGAACAATTTGGAGCAATAGTAACTAGCCAAGGTAGTAAGACTTCTTCTCAGCAATAAAGTTTGCAGTTAACCGGTTATGTTGAGTGAGAAATTGTTAGCTGACTATGCTTAAATAAGTTATCAACTCATTTTATTTCTAATAAACAAAAAGGTAAGATTATCTGTTAAAAATAAATCCATAAATTGTAACAATCTTTCCGTTAAAAGTTACATTAAGAAATCAAAGCTAAACTGTTAGTCATTTATTATAATGAAGTATTACTTGATTGCGAGAGATAAATTTATTGATAATAAAAATCCCGCTAGCACAAACAACCAGCGGGATTTCAAATTTGATTTTAACCACAAAAGCTTATTGTATTAAACACCAAACTGGTTTAAATGATGGTTCAGGTGTTTGTACATCATATTGTTCCATTCTGTTTTATTTAACACCCCAAACGAGTGCGATTCTTTTCCTTCAAAAGCGGCTTCGCCCATTTGTTGTGCACGGTTAATATAATTGATTAAACGTGCTTTTTCTTTTTCAAAATCACGTTCATCGGTAATTACAAACTGTGGTGCTGTTGGCCCGCCTTGTGTATATGGAGCTTCGCCTACTACTTTACCTTTTACAAATGCTTTAAGCATAAAACGTACTAAAAAGTTAGGCTTAGCATGTTTGTCTTCAAAAATCATTTCGTAGGTAACACAGCAATGCGCAAGCATTTGGCTTACATTCATTTTACCCCATTGTGCAAGTGTGCTTGATGTAAGTTTATTGATTCTATGTATTATATCTAAACTTACCGGTGCAGTAAAAATATTGGGTAATGCCATATGTATTATACTAATGATGAAACGGCTGCTTCTTTGTGAATTTTGTTAACCAAACCTTGTAATACTTTACCCGGTCCGCACTCAATAAATTCTGTTGCCCCATCAGCTACCATCGCTTGTACACTTTGTGTCCATTTTACAGGTGCAGTTAATTGTGCTATTAAATTAGCTTTAATGGAAGCCACATTAAGCACAGCACTAGCTGTTACATTTTGGTACACAGCACATATAGGTTCGCTAAAATGGGTGGCGTTAATTGCTGCTTCTAACTCAACCCTAGCAGGCTCCATTAATGGCGAGTGAAATGCACCACCAACTGGTAAAACTAATGCACGTTTTGCTCCAGCTGCTTTTAATAATTCACAGGCATTGTTTATCCCATCTACACTACCCGAAATAACCAATTGGCCAGGGCAATTGTAGTTGGCAGCAACCACTACATTATCGGTAATGCTTGCGCAAATTTCTTCTACTTTCGCGTCATCTAAACCCAATACAGCAGCCATGGTACTTGGTTGTATTTCGCAGGCTTTTTGCATAGCCATGGCACGTTTGTAAACCAATGTTAATCCGTCTTCAAAACTTAAGGTTTTGTTGGCTACCAAAGCGCTAAATTCACCTAATGAGTGACCGGCAACCATATCAGGTTTAAAGGTATCGCCTGCAATCAATGCTTTAATTACGGAGTGTAAGAAAATAGCGGGTTGCGTTACGCGTGTTTGTTTCAACTCTTCATCGGTTCCGTTAAACATGATATCGGTAATGCGGAAGCCTAAAATTTCGTTGGCTTGTTCAAACAAAGCTTTTGCTTGTTCGTTGTTATCGTATAAATCTTTACCCATGCCCACAAACTGCGAGCCTTGTCCCGGAAATACGTATGCTTTCATAAAATTGATATAATTAAAGGTGCAATTAATAAAAGAATTGGCAAAAAAATAACCTGAGTTGTTCACCTCAGGTTATTGATAATTATTAAAATTTTATTTAGTTAAAAGCTTTGAAGTCTGTAAAAGCCTTAATTAGATCTTCTACCGAAATAGTGTGTTTACGTTTACCAATCCAAATATTACAAGACCTGAATTGTTCGTTTAAAGAGCGTTTTTCAAAAGACACAAATACATCACTTGCAAGTGTATAATCTAAATAAGCAACTTCACCGTTTGCAGGTTTAAGTGCATTGTATTCATTTTTTAAATTAGGTATTGCTGTTAATAAGTTTTCGATATTAGCAGCAGGTATGTGAGTAAAAAATACAGATAAATCGCCCATCTGACGGATAAAATCATCACCACGTACGCGACTATATAAATCAGCCACATCAAAGTGGTATAAACTATCGTGAATGTAAAATGCTTTGGCTACTTTATGGGAACCTAAAACCAAATATTTTTCTGTATCTGTCTTAAAAGCAATAAGATCTACTTGAGCTTTATTGGTTCCCTCATACCCTCTAAGTAATAGCTTACTTTTTGATGTCGATGATTTACCTGTTTGATGCGTTTCTATTACATTTTTCAAATAATAATCATACACATTAGTGGTGCTTGAGCAAGCAGTAAGTACAGCCGCAGCAGCTATTATTCCAAACTTTGAAATTGCTTTCATTACAGGTTTACGATTTAGATTAAAGTCAAATATACAAGTTTTACCTTCAAGTGCAATAAAGGTTAGGAAAATTGTCCTCTTAAGATAGCTTTACTCACCAAAGTATTCTACAAACTGACGTTCGGTTTCGTACAACTTAATGCAGTGTAGCTTACCGTCAATAATATGGGGTTCTAATTGTTCCCAAATGGCTACCACCATATTTTCAATTGATGCCATTTGACCTTCCATAAAATCTACGTCATGATTAATATTACGGTGGTCCAATTTATCTACTACGTATGTGTTAATTACATCGCGTAACTTTTTAAGGTCCATTACCATTCCTGTTTCAGGATTTGCAACACCTTTAATAGTTACATACATATCAAAATTATGTCCATGGTAATATTTGTTGGCACATTTGCCAAAAAATGCCTCATTTTCGGCTTCAGACCAATTGGGATTATACAGCTTATGAGCTGCATTAAAATGCACTTTGCGAGTGATATAAACAGTTTTACTTTTTTGCATGATGCCTTACAGAACAGCAAATATACAAACCGCTGTTTATGATTGAAAAACATTTAAGTGAAAACTGCAAAATACTTAGGTTTTAGGTGTATTATCTCTATTTTTGAGCACAATTCGCATAAATTTATGATAATTATCACGGGAGCAGAAGGATTTATAGGCAGTTGTTTAGTTGCCGCTTTAAACCAAGCCGGTTTTAACGATTTAGTTTTAGTTGATGATTTTGGAATGCCTGTGAGGGAGGATAATTTAACGGGCAAAATATACACTACAAAAGTAAACCGTACCGATTTATCTGCATGGATTGACGAAAATCACCGATTAATTCAGTTTATATTTCACATTGGTGCAAGAACCGATACTACTGAAACTGATGCAGCTATTTTAAAAGAACTTAATTTGGATTACACCAAAATGTTGTGGCAAAAATGTGTAACGTTTGGTTTACCGATTGTTTACGCTTCATCGGCTGCTACATATGGTGATGGCGAGCAAGGATACAATGATGATGAAACCAAGTTAGATTTATTACAACCGCTTAATTTATACGGTCACTCTAAAAACGATTTTGATAAATGGGCCGTTATTCAAGATAAAAAGCCATTCTTTTGGGCGGGGTTGAAATTTTTTAATGTATATGGGCCAAACGAATACCACAAAGGCAGAATGGCTAGTGTGGTGCTTCACGCATTTAACCAGATACAACAAACTGGTGAAGTGAAATTATTTAAATCGCATAACCCTAATTTTACAGATGGCGGACAATTACGAGATTTTGTTTATGTGAAGAATGTAACCGATGTGTGCTTGTTTTTAATGAACCACCGAAAAAACAGTGGTATTTATAATTTAGGGAGCGGCAAAGCACGCACCTTTAAAAATTTGGTAGAAGCGATATTTGTTGCACTCAATAAAACACCAAACATCATTTATATTGATACGCCAATTGATATACGCGATAAATACCAATATTTTACCGAAGCTAATATGGCTAAACTTAAAGGCATTGGTTATACCCAACACTTTACCAGCATTGAAGACGGTGTTAGTGATTATGTAAAAAACTACTTAGTTGCTCACAAAAGGATTTAAATTCGGTTGAAAAAAGGCATTAAGTTATATTGGATTTTGTTTTTGGCAGGTTGCTTAGCTCTTGTTGGGTTAAGCATGTACGAGCAACAACAGATTAATAATGCCAATAACCAATTGCAACTAGGCTATGAAAAAACGCAACGTATTGTGCGTGCAAAGGAATTGAGTTTTGTTGAACTAATTCAAAACGAATTGGTAATGGATACTCTTAATCTGCAGCGAAATTGGAGCAGTTTAAACAAGCTGGTAAAAACAGAAAAATGTAATTTATTCATTACCCAATACGACACACTAAAGTATTGGAGCGACAATGAAATTAATTATAAGCACATTAAGTTTAAAGAGAACAGCTACCATAACTTTATAAAAGCCTCAAATGGTTGGTATTTGGTTTACAAACAAAATAGAGGAACTTACACCTACGTATTTACTTATTTAATAAAGCACAATTTTGCCTACAAAAACCAACACCTTCAAAATAAGTTTAACCACGACTTAAGTTTCTTAGAAGACGCCATTGTTATTAATACCAAAATAAACGAGAAGTATACCGATATTTTTTCAATTGATGGTAAGTACTTGTTTTCACTTCAAATATTTGCCATACAAGAATCAACCAGTACGTGGCTTTTCATTACCATGTTGGTGATGTTGTTGTATTGCGTTTTGCTCACTCATGTATTGGTGCGGTACTATATACGTATTTATCCAATATTAACTAGTGTGGTGTTTTTTTCGGTGTTTATCTGGATACGGTCAGTAAGTACTCTATACAATATTCCGCATTTTGTATACGACATCAAATTATTTAGTGCAGGTATATATGCATCATCAGTTTGGTTTCCTTCATTAGGTGATTTACTAGTTGATTCCGGTATTATTTTATGGTATTTCATATTGCTGGAGAACCGTAAAAACCACATCAGGATTAAACATGCTAAAGGATCGATATGGCCAATTATTAGCTACGGCATCTTATGCATATTTTCTTCCGATGCGGTGTATAGCGCTATCAAAAGTTTAACCATCGACTCACAAATCTCCTTTGACATAACCCAAATATACTCTATTAATATATTTACATACTTCGCCATTACAGTGTGTATTTTGCAACTATTAGTGGTGTACTTTATCGGTAGAAATTTTACACGCGCTATTAAACATTATGATGGAAAACCTATTTGGAATTGGGTAATTGTAGTAACAATTGCATCATTGTATTTGCTCATTGCTAATAAAGCTTTTGAACCTGATATTTTCAGGTATTGGTCTGTGCTTAGTCTCGCATCTGCATTTGTAATTTTCAAACTAATTACACCCAAACTCAATCGTTTTCAACAGTATTTTATTGTTATTGTAATTATATCAAGTTATAGTGCATTAAGTATCTGGCATTGGCATAATGTACGCGAGCGTGATAACCGTAAATTATTTGCAGTAAAACAAATTTCACAGAACGATATTACCAATGATTATTTTTTACGCAGTATTGATAGAAAAATAAAACGCGATAATTACATTCATACCTACTTTGAAAGTCCTTTTATTATCAAGTCACAATTTGAAAAACGTATTCGTCAATTATACTTTACAGGTTATTTAAGCAAGTTTGATGTACAACTACTTGACTACGATTCATCTGGTAGTCATTTTAAAGAACGTAACGAGTTAAGTTATTATCAGGCTAACAAATTATACAACCAACAACGCCCCGAATCATTTGCTGAGTCGTTTAGGTACATGCAAAACAGTGGCGATATAAAAGGCTACATCGGCAAGTTTATTATTAAAGAAGGAAAAAAAAGAACGGGGTATTTATTCATTATACTTAAACCCAAGCTTATCCAAAACGAAAACAGATTTGACGAAATTTTAGTAGAAGGTAATACATCAAATCGAGGTAAAAATAACGATTATTCGTATGCGGTATACAAAGACAAAAAATTAGTTTATCAGAGTGGCGATTATGCTTACAGCATTATCAATACTTGGGGTGAAACAGACAATAAATTTAAGTTTTTTGATGAAAACAGTTATAGCCATTTATTATTTACCGACTCACAACCATTAACTGTAGTAGTCAGTAAACCGGCTAATAACCTAAGTCAGGTAATTGGGTTATTCTCTTTTATTTTTACCTGTTGCACGGTGGTTTTAATCATGGTTCTTGTGCTGTTTATTTTGCTCAACGCACAAATTTTAAAACGCTCAACACTTACTAACAATAATATCATATCATGGTTTAGAAATGGTTTATTGAAGTTAATGATGATGGATGCCAATCAAATTATTTTGATTAGAACCCGTATTCAAACATCAATTATATTTATTGTTTTTACCACATTAATATTTAGCTCTTATTTCACCATTCGCTTTACCATAGATAAATATAACTTACGCCAAACAGATCGTTTGATGAAGAAGTTACGTAACATTGTAATCAATATAGAAAACGAGCGCATCACCAATTTAAACAGCAGAATAACAGAAGGAGAAACCGAGGCGTTTATTAATCAAATTGCTGATTTTTATGATACTGATATTTCCCTTTACAATACAAGAGGTGAAGTAATTGCCTCCAGTATAAGTAAACTTTATGATGAACAAATCATTGGACCTAAAATGCACCCTAATGCTTATTTCCACTTAAATCATTTACGCGAATCTCAATATAGCCAAATTGAAAAAATTGGTGACCTAGTTTTTCAGGCAGCGTATGCTCCAATATTTAATTCACGTAGCGAAGTTGTAGGTTATTTGCAACTCCCCTACTTTAGCAAGCAAGTAGACTTATTAGGTGAAATATCATCGGTGGTAATCGGTTTTATAAACCTATACGTATTACTCTTCATCATTATTGTGGTAATTGCTTATTGGGTTTCAAGAAACATTTCATACCCACTAACTTTAATTCAGCAACGTTTATCAAGCACTACTCTTGGAAATAGTAACGAGCCTATTTTATGGCAACGTGATGACGAAATTGGAGAATTGGTTAAACAATACAACCGAATGATTGCAGAACTAGATGCTAGTGCTCATAAACTTGCCGAAACGGAACGACAAGGAGCATGGCGTGATATTGCGCGGCAGATTGCACATGAAATTAAAAACCCGCTCACGCCAATGAAACTAAGCGTCCAGCATTTACAGCGTGCTTATGCCAATAACGATAATAATATTGGTGATAAAATTACACGAACTAGCAACTTATTAATTGCACAAATTGATATATTATCTGAGTTAGCTAACGAGTTTTCCTCTTATGCGAAAATGCCCGCTCCCAGCTACGAAAACATTAATATAAAATCAACCCTTATTCAATTGGTTGATTTGTATTCGCAAGGAAATGAACACAAAATCAGTTTGCATTGTGCAGAAAACTTAACCATTTCCTTTGATCTAGGATATTTTAATCGAGCTATATCAAACTTATTAAAAAATGCCATTCAAGCTATGCAAGAAGGCGAAATTGGTGAAATACAAATAGATGTAATAAACCACAATGAAAGCATTAAAATTTTCGTTAAGGATAATGCATCAGGTATGACAGAAGAACAAGCAAAAAATGTGTTTACTCCTTACTTTAGTACCAAGATTACAGGTATGGGACTTGGTTTGCCTATAGTAAAAAATATGATTGAAAGTGGTGGTGGCAGCATAACATTTACCACCAAATTAGGCATGGGTACAGAGTTTTGCATTACTTTACCCAAACAACAACATGTGGCATGATAAAGCACCTGTGCTTATGGGCAATTCTGATACTAAATATATATGTTGGTAATGCACAATATATTGGCAGTTATCGTAGCAAAAATATTACATTAAATGCAGACAGTTTACTTATAGATACGAACGTAATCGTACAAAACAGTGTAACTATTTTTGCTGATAGCAATAGTTTATTAAAAGAGGGCGTTGACTATTACATCAATTATTTTACCGGATATTTAAAAGTTAGCGCTACATACCAAAACAAGCCCTTACAATTAAGCTTTAAAACACCCAATATCAACTTCAAGCAAGTATATGGCAACAAATCGCGTAGCCTCCAAATACCAGAAATTAAAGGCAACCGATATGATTTAGGATATGCTCCAGCGGCAGGTGGTAGAATTGATTTATTTAAAAATGATGGTTTAAAGTTAAATGGATCTATAAGTCGCGGATTAGGTTTTGGTAACAACCAAGATATTGTTTTAAATGCTAATTTAAATTTACAGATGGCCGGCAGATTAAATAACGATATTGATGTACTCGCTGCTATTAGTGATGAAAACAATCCTATTCAACCAGAAGGAAATACACAACAACTGCAAGATTTTGACCGTGTATTTATACAACTAGCAAAAGATAAAACAACCCTTACTGTTGGTGATTTTGAAATGGTACAACCAACCGGTGCTTATTTCATGAATTATTACAAAAAATCGAGGGGAGCACAATTTAACACCACATTTAAAACCAGTAAAAAAGGTTTATTAAGCATTGGGGGTGAAGGGGCATTAAGCAGGGGCAGGTTTGCACGAAATATCATAAATGGCATTGAAGGAAACCAAGGCCCGTACCGACTTAATGGAACCAATGGCGAGTTGTTTATCATTATCATTTCTGGCACTGAAGCGGTATATTTAGATGGACAAAAACTAACCCGTGGTGAGCAGAACGATTATGTAATTGATTACAACACCGGAGAAATTACTTTTATGCCACGCAGGTCTATTACACAATATAGCCGCATAGTAGTTGAGTTTCAATTTGCCGATAGGAATTATGCCAGAACGGTGTTTCATACCCACACTGACTTTGAAATGCCCAAGTATAAAATTCGTGTAAACTATTTTACCGAGCAAGACAATAAAGATCAACCCTTTTTGCAAAACCTTACAGATAGCAGTAAAAAAACACTAGCAGATGTTGGCGACAATATTAACGATGCCATTATTAATAGTGAAATAAAAGTAAGTTTCGACAGTAAAAAAGTACTATACCGAAAAATAGACACATTGGCTTTTCAAGGCGTGTATGTTTATGCGCCAACACAAGGCAACGATAGTGTGTTTTATGAAATACGCTTTAGTCTGGTAGGACAAGGCTTAGGTAACTACAAACAAATTAGCAGCAATGCGAACGGTCGCGTATATGCTTGGGTTGAACCATTAGGTGGAGTACCACAAGGAGATTACGAACCAGTAATTAAGTTAATTAGTCCTAAACGCAGACAAATGTTAACTGTAGGCGCAGAACTAACAGCCATAAAAAATACTGTTATAAAAATAGAAGCGGCAAATAGTATCAACGACATCAATACTTTTTCCAACCAAGATAAAAGTAACGATGCCGGTTATGGAATGAAGGCATCCATTGAAAACACCACCAACCTATCGTCAACTAAAACCAATAAAAAATGGACACTTAACACCAGTATAAATTATGAGCATGTTGACCAAAATTTCAGATATGTTGAACGTTACCGAAATGTAGAATTTGACCGAACATGGAACAGGTTATTAAGCAATCAAAACAACAATATTGATACAGGATACGAAGAGAATATTGCTTCCCTAAGAACTGCTTTAAACTACAACAACACATTTCAAGTTTATTATCAATTAGGAAGCTATAACAGACAAAACCAATTTAACGGTTTACAACACCAAGCCGGAACATTTTTACTTTTGGGTAAAAGTACGTTAACTACCGAAACCGAATGGCTGAACACCTCATCAAACACAATAGGCTCGCAAACCAGTGAAGTAAGAAGGTACAAAGGAGAGTTTACTCGAAAAATTTGGAAACTAACTGGTGGCTTAAATGCAGAAACCGAGCAAAGTTATTTCAGGCGAAACAGCGACACCTTACTTGGTGGCAGTTATGGCTATCAACAATATGGCGCATTTTTACGTAATACAGATTCTACCAAAGTACGTTATCATTTAGCCTACAATAAACGCGTAGATTTATTGCCACGCAAAACAGAAATGGAGCAATCAACAGTAGGGCACAATTTTAATACAGGCGCTGACATCAGGCAAACAAATGGCAACAGGTTATCGGGTAGCTTTACGTACCGAGAGTTTTTAATTAGTGATACCAACATTACCACACTAAAACCAGAACGTACCTTATTGGCCAGAATAGAATATGATTATGCCTTTTTAAGACGTGTATTTGTGGCCAATACATATTATCAAATTGGGTCAGGACAAGAATTAAGAAGAGATTTTCAATATGTGGAAGTTTTGGTTGGACAAGGTATTTACGTATGGAAAGATTTTAATAATGATGGTGCACAACAATTAAACGAATTTGTTTTGGCAGGTGCAGCCGATAAGCCAATGGCCAATTACATTCGTGTTTTTTTACCCACAAATTCATACATAAGTACAAACGCCAATCAGTTTAACCAAACTCTGAATATAAATCCCGGAGCAATATGGAATAGCAAAAAAGATTTCAGGAAAGTGGTGAGTAAATTCAGCAACCAATCAGCCTTAAAAATTGATAGAAAAACTACACAAATTGACACGAGAGATTTTCTTAATCCGTTTTTTTTAAATGTGAATGATACCTCATTAATTTCATTAAACTCTATATTCAGAAATACATTATTTTTTAATCGAAGCAACCCTACTTTTGGAGCCGAAATAACTTACTCCAACCAAAGGAGCAAAACATTTTTAACAAATGGATTTGAAGCTAGAAACCGCACCGAACAAGGTATTAACCTACGCTGGAATGTAAATTCATCATGGAGCATTACCAATACCATAAACAGTGGAGTGCGCATTTATACAAGTAATTTTTTTAGTGCCAATAATTTTAACTACGCATTTATTGAGTTTAAACCTCGATTAAGTTACCAATTAAACACACGCTTACGAATTACTGCATTATTCAGTTATTTTGAAGGAAACAACATTGCAGAACTAGGAAAACAAAAAAGTAACAACACCGAATTTGGAACTGAGTTTAGATACAGTTTAGTGAAACAAGGTGTTATTAATGCCAAACTTAGCTCTTATCAAATTAAATTTAATGGTGATGCACAGAGCCAGTTGGGTTATGATATGTTACAAGGTTTAGCCGTAGGTCAAAATGCGGTATGGAATATAAACTACCAACAACGTTTGGGTAATAGCCTGCAAATTACCATTAACTATGATGGAAGATCGGCAGAGACACAACGTACGATACATATAGGACGTATGGAAGCACGTTATATGTTTTAATAAGATTTCCGACTTATCAATGTGAAAAATTAAAGGCCTTCATCGCAATGTGGATGAAGGCCTTTAAATATCGATTAAGTTAGGTTATTACAAGTGTATGCACTCGCCATAAGCTTGCGCAGCTGCTTCCATAATAGCTTCGCTCATGGTAGGATGAGGATGAACCGACTTAATAATTTCCATACCAGTAGTTTCTAATTTACGAGCTACTACAACTTCAGCAATCATTTCAGTAACATTTGCACCAACCATGTGAGCTCCTAAAAACTCGCCATATTTAGCATCAAAAATTACTTTTACAAAGCCTTCTTTTGCACCTGCTGCGCTGGCTTTACCACTTGCCGAGAATGGAAATTTACCTACCTTAACTTGGTAACCTGCTTCTTTTGCTGCTTTTTCAGTGTAACCAACTGAGGCTACTTCTGGTGAGCAATAAGTACAGCCGGGAATGTTGTTGTAGTTTAAGGCTTCAGGATGATGACCTGCGATTTTCTCTACACAGATGATACCTTCTGCACTTGCAACGTGGGCCAATGCTGGACCTTTAACAATATCGCCAATAGCGTAAACACCTTTAACGTTAGTTGCATAAAAATCATCAACTAATACTTTTCCTTTATCGTGTTTAACTCCAACCGTTTCTAATCCTAAGTTTTCTAGATTGGTTTGAATACCTACTGCTGATAAAACTACATCTGCTTCTAACTCAACCACACCAGTTTTCGTTTTAACTTTTACTTTGCAACCAGAGCCTTTTGTATCAACAGATTCTACAGCAGAATCCGTCATAATATCAATACCTGATTTTTTGAATGACTTAGCTACTTCTTTTGATACATCTTCATCTTCAATTGGAAGAATGTTTGGTAAAAACTCCACAATAGTAACTTTAGTTCCCATGGTGTTATAGAAGTAAGCAAACTCACATCCAATAGCACCACTACCCATCACAATCATTGATTTGGGTTGCTTTTCCATTGCCATGGCATCGCGGTAACCTAAAATCTTTTTGTTATCAATTTTAACATTTGGCAACTCTCGGCTGCGTGCACCAGTAGCTAAAATAATTGATTTAGCTTCGTAAGTTTTTTTAGCTCCAGCGGCATCAGTAACTTCTACTTTGCCAGCAGCAGCTAATTTACCAGAACCCATAATCACATCAATCTTATTTTTTTTCATCAAGAAAGCAATGCCTTTGCTCATGCCATCAGCAACACCGCGGCTGCGTTTTACAACTGCATCAAAATCGTGGGCAGCATCTTTAACGCTAATGCCGTAATCGCCTGCGTGTTTAATGTATTCAAATACTTGGGCCGATTTTAATAACGCTTTGGTTGGAATACAACCCCAGTTTAAGCAAATACCGCCTAAATTTTCGCGTTCAACAATAGCCGTCTTTAATCCTAACTGACTGGCACGAATGGCAGCTACATAACCACCTGGTCCGCTACCTATAACTATTAAATCGTAATTCATTGCTTTGTAAAATTTGGGTGCAAAATAAATGTTTATTTTTAATTAGGTAGGTTTTTTTGATTGCTTAAGTATGGCAGTATAGGCCATTTCCTTAAAACCACTATTTTTACTAGCTAAAGCAATGCTTTAACCAACTTCTTATCACCCACAATCCAAAGTGTATCATTTAGTTCAAACTTGAGGCTTGAGTCAGGGTTAAGTATACGTTGCCCGTTGCGCTCAATACCAACTATTAAACCTTTCACTTGCACCCTTATGTTAGATTCACTAATAGTTTTACCTAAGAATGGGAAGCCAGGCTGAACTGAGAGTTGAGTAAGTGTAACATCTCCATTTATTTGTTCGAATACTTGAGCATTATTGGCCTCTTTAATCGTACTTTCAAAATTCAATACCTGTTCATCTGTTCCTATAATTGTAATCCTATCAAACGGATACAGACACTCGTATTTGTTAGGTATCATTATTTTTCTGTTTCCTCTCTCAATCATTGCTAAATTAATACCAAACCGCTCTCTTAACTTTAAATTTTCGAGCGTGACACCAATTAATGTGCTATCAACATCAATATCAAAATATGCCATATGTGCATCCCATGGTAATAAGTGCCCCAGTGGTGGTTGTATTTCCATTGTTTCACGAATATTTAAATTAGATTTAAATCGTTTTTCAATACGGTTAGAGAATGCTCGTAACCTTTTACGAAACACTATATTAACTATAATAATTACAACAATTCCTATTACAAAGGCAGTAATTGTAGAAAACAACTGATCGAGCAGAAAACCAATCATTAGTATGCCCAAAGCTACACGTATTATTTCCATAGCTATTATAGGACCGCGGTTGTATTGATTTATCCATAATTCAGTATAAGATTGGCGATTAACCCTCCTTACAGAGAGCATGTATAAAAATGGCCCCATTGCACTCATGGCAATAAAAGTAGTTAATGTGCTTCCCCAAACACCCCAAACGGTAAAAAATGGATCAACGAAATTTACTACCATCAATACAATAGCCAAGCAGATTACCCCATTAAAAATAATAACTTGAAAAAACTCATTGAGTACTTTTTTCCAATTACTTTCGGCAGTAATATGTTGTGCACCTGTTGAATAATTATTGATAGATTTGAGCCATTTTTGAGGTAAAATTTTCTCTAAAAATGTGTAGAGTGGCTCGGCAAATTTAATCATGTAAGGAGTAGTAAACGTTGTTATTACTGATACCCCTACAGCAATTGGATACAAAAAATCGCTGGTTACACCTAAAGTTACACCCAACGTGGCTATAATAAAACTAAACTCGCCTATTTGAGACATGCTTGTACCCGCTTGTACACTTTGTTTTAGCGGCAAACCACTAATTAACGAACCTGATGTTACAAATAAGGTTTTACCCAACATAACTACAAGAGTTAGTATAATTACTGGAATGGCGTATTGCAACAGTATGCTTGGATTAATTAACATGCCTACAGAAACAAAAAACACGGCACCAAACAAATCTTTTACAGACTTCAGAACATGCTCAATACGCTCTGCCTTAGTTGTTTCCGCTAATATACTTCCCATAATAAATGCACCTAATGCCGCACTAAATCCAACATTTGCGGCAAACACAACCATACCTAAACATAAAGCAATAGAGATAATTAAAAGCGTTTCATCACTGATATGTTTACTCAATTTTTTAAGTAAACTAGGCAAAAGATATATACCCATTAAAAACCAAAGCACCAGGAAAAAGCCTAACTTTAATACAGATGACAGCATTTCGCTACCTTCAAAGTTTTGACTAACAGCTACTGTAGACAATAGCACCATAAGCAACACAGCAGCAAGGTCTTCTATTATTAATATGCCAATAACTGTCCCTGCAAACTTCTGCGTTTTTAACCCAAGTTCGTCAAAAGCCCTGAAAATAATAGTGGTTGATGAAATGGCAATTATTCCACCAAGAAAAAGACTATCTATTCTGCCCCACCCTAACATCTGGCCAGCAAAATAACCAACAACAAGCATTGCTACTATTTCAAACAAACCAGAAATAGCAGATGTTCCCCCTACTTTCACCAGTTTTTTGAAACTAAACTCCAGCCCTAAACTAAAAAGCAAAAAAATCACGCCTATCTCGGCCCATATTTTTATACTTTCAATTTCTGTAACAGTAGGAAATAAGGAAAAATTTGGACTAACCAATAATCCGGCAATAATATAACCCAATACCACAGGCTGATTGAGCTTTTTAAAGATTAAAGTTACAATCCCGGCCGAAAAAAGTATAAGTGCTAAATCTGTTATTAAATGAGGAACGTGTGCCATAGGAAATTCATGAGATTGTGGCTAAAATACTATTTAACCAAAGATATGCAAAGTTGTGCCCTTGTTATGACAAACATTTAACACCAATGATGTCTATTTATAATATCATGTAAAAGTGTACTTTTGCACTCCTTAATGTAAAAAGTTATGACTAAAACAGCTGAAATACACACCGCTAAAGGTGTAATGAAAATTGAATTCTACGAAAATGATGCCCCTAATACTGTGGCTAACTTTATTAAGTTAGCGCAAAGCGGCTTTTACAACGGCTTAACATTTCATCGTGTAATTCCTGATTTCGTAATTCAAGGTGGATGCCCAAATGGCATTGGTAATGGTGGACCAGGCTACAAAATTGATTGTGAACTAACTGGTGGAAATCAATTTCACGATAAAGGTGTGTTATCAATGGCACATGCCGGACGTAACACTGGCGGTTCGCAATTTTTCATTTGCCATAGCCGTAACAACACTGCTCACCTTGATAGAAACCATACTTGCTTTGGTAAAGTGGTTGAAGGTTTAGAAGTAATTGATGCCATTCGTCAAGGCGATGTAATGGAAAAAGTAATTATCAACGAATAAAAAACGGCTGCTTAAGCAGCATACATAGCAACATTTTATATGTTACAATTAGCGGTATTAAGAGAAAACACCCAAGAGGTTAAGGAGCGTTTAAACAAACGTAATCCGGCCTTTGCGGTGGTGGTTGATGAAGTGCTTGTACTTGACGAAAAAACACGTGCAGCCAAACAACAAATGGAAAACCACCAAGCCGAAGCAAATAAAATTGCCAAGCAAGTAGGTGAGTTAATGAAAAGTGGTAAACGTGAAGAGGCCGAAGAAGTAAAAAAACAATCGGCTAATTTAAAAGAGCAAGCCAAACAATTGGAAGAAACTGTAAAGCAATTAGAAGAAGAACTTTTTGCTAAATTGGTTACCATTCCTAACACACCAAATGAAATTGTACCCGAAGGAAAAACACCGGAAGAAAATTTAAACGTTTTTCAAAATGGCGAAATACCAACACTTACTGAAGGTGCTGTGCCTCACTGGGACTTAATTACCAAATACAACTTAATTGATTTTGAATTAGGAACTAAAATTACAGGAGCCGGATTTCCGGTATACCGTGGTAAAGGCGCACGCTTACAACGTGGCTTAATTAATTTCTTTTTAGATGAGGCCATGAAAGCTGGTTACGAAGAAATTATTCCTCCGTTTTTAGTAAACGCTGATAGTGGTTTTGGAACAGGACAATTGCCAGATAAAGAAGGCCAAATGTACCATGCACAAGTGGATGATTTGTATTTGATACCTACTGCCGAAGTACCTGTTACCAATATTTACCGCGATGTAATTTTAAAAGAAGAAGAGCTGCCGATTAAAAACGTAGCCTACTCTCCTTGTTTTAGAAGAGAGGCCGGAAGTTGGGGCGCACACGTGCGCGGGTTAAACCGTTTACACCAATTTGAAAAAGTTGAAATTGTACAAATTGCTACACCTGAACAATCGTATGCTATTTTAGATGAAATGGTGAAACACGTACAAGGTTTGTTAGAGAAACTTGAATTGCCATACCGTATACTTCGTTTATGCGGTGGCGATATGGGCTTTACCTCTGCACTTACTTACGATTTTGAAACATACAGTGCCGCTCAACAACGTTGGTTAGAAGTAAGCTCTACTTCAAACTTCGAAAGTTTTCAAGCCAACCGTTTAAAATGCCGTTACAAAACCAAAGATGGTAAAAACCAATTGGTACATACGTTGAATGGAAGTGCATTGGCATTACCTCGTATTTTAGCTACCATTTTAGAAAATAACCAAACACCTGAAGGCATAAAAATACCAAAAGCGTTGGTACCTTATGTTGGGTTTGATATGATTAATTAGAACATTATTCAATTATTTACATAGGCTGTAAACAAAATTGTTTACAGCCTTTTTTATACAACAAAGGGAGCCAGGGCTTCCCAATGTTGGATTTGTTTGATAGGTAGAATCTTTAATTTTGTTCATAACACACCAAAATTGCAAACCTTAAGTAGATGTATTGTTGATAGGATATTAGCAACTTAAATTCACTTTTCTGTCGGTATAACAGCATTAAAAGTCATCACACCTATTGTACTCTTTCATTTTTCAAGTTTGATTGGACAGCCTATAAATTACCCATACTGTTAAACCTTTGCAGGCAATATATTACCTTAGCGCTATGTTAGTTGAGTTACATACTAAAAATCCGAATCCACGCGACTTAAAAAAGGTGATGGATATTTTGCAAAAAGATGGCGTAATTATTTTACCTACAGATACCATTTATGCTATGGCTTGCAGGTTAGATAGCAAAAAAGCCATAGAACGTATGGCACGTATATCGGGCAAAAAAACAGAGAAAGTGAATTTTTCGCTAATCTGTTCTGATTTATCTAACATATCCGACTATACTGCTAATATTGACAGAGCAGTTTTTCGTTTGCTCAAAAACAATTTACCCGGACCATTTACCTTTATCCTAAAAGCCAATAATAACGTGACCAAATATTTTAGTGGCACTAAAAAAACAATTGGCATTCGTGTACCTGATAATGCCATTGCACAAACCATTATTAAAGAGTTAGGTATCCCCTTAGTAGTTACTACCATTCATCATGATGATGAGGTATTGGAATACATGACCGACCCTGAAGAGATTCATGAAAAGTTTGAACACCAAGTTGATTGTGTAATTGATGGTGGTGCAGGAAGAAACATTCCTTCAACTATTGTTGATTGCAGCGAAGATGAAGTGGAAGTCATTCGTGAAGGTAAAGGTCAATTAAATTCTTAATTCCAATTTTTTCTATTGAACTGTGCCAGAAACATAGCCATTGTTTGTAATCCAAAATCGGGTAAAGGTAAACCGTTACAGTTGTTGCCTTTGTTCGAAAAATTTATAACACAACACCAATTTAACTTCCAATCGTTTACCGGTAATTTACCCATCAACCTAAATAACTTTACCGACCTGGTAATTATGGGTGGTGATGGTACAATTAATTATACCCTCAATCATTTTAAACAAATCAACATTCCTATTGGTATAATAAGTTGCGGAACAGGTAATGATATTGCCTCTTTGTTACTCGGTAAACAATCAACACAACAACAATTTGAAACCGCATTATTTGCCCATGCACAAAAAATAGATGCGGGAATGTGCAACCAAAAACTATTTATTAATGGCGTTGGTATTGGGTTTGATGGTTGGGTAGTAAAACGTTTGTTAGCCAAAAAAATATTACGTGGTAAAGCCGCATACTATAGCACGGTTATTAGTTTGTTGCTGTTTTACAACGAAACTAAAGTTACCATTAATGCCGATGGGGAAAGCCATGAGGCCAATTTATTTATGCTAAATGCTGCCAACGGAAAAACATACGGAGGCGGTTTTAAAGTTGCTCCTTTAGCTGAGGTAAACGATGGATTACTTGAACTAATTATTGTTGATCAATTACCGGTATTAAAACGATTGAAGTATTTACCCGTTATTGAAAATGGTAAACATTTAGATCAACCGCTTTCATTTTTAAAATATAAAACCTGTAAGAAAATATCCTTGCAATCAACCCAAAAACTACAAGCACATCTAGATGGTGAGTACATGGAAGCACAACGTTTTGAAATTGAAATATTACCCCAATTTTTAAGCATAAGAACAACATTGGTTTGATGTACCATTTAACCCACTATAATTTTTACATTTGTCCTTTATGAATCCAATTTTAGTAGAAGTATACAGAGGTGGTTTATTAGAAAGTTTTCACCGTGGTGCGGTGTGCGTGGTAAACCAACAAAACGAAATCATATTTAGTGTGGGTGATACCGAACAAATATGTTATCCGCGTAGCGCCATGAAACTGCTTCAGGTAATTCCGCTTATTATAAACGGTGGAATAGAAAAGTTTAACTTTACCTTAGAAGAGATTGCCGTAATGTGTGGCTCACATAATGCAGAAAGTGAACACTTGCGTGTGGTAAATACCATCTTACAAAAGATTGGTTTAAAACCCGATAACTTAAACTGCGGACCACAATATCCTAGCAGTAAAAAAGATGCCAATGCGTTAATAAAAGCTAATCAGAAACCACATCACATACACAACAACTGTAGTGGTAAACATGCCGGTATGTTAGCTACTTGTGTATTGATGAATTGGCCCATTGAAGATTACATCAACCCAAATCACCCACTGCAAAAAGCCATTAAAGAAATTTGTGCTTTGATGTACGAATACTCTGAACAACAACTGATTACTGCATTGGATGGTTGCAGTGCGCCAATTTTCAGTGTGCCTGTGAAAAATCAAGCCATAGCTTATAAAAATTTAGTAAGTAACAACCATTTACCTGAAGCAGTACAAACAGCTTGCAGGATTATAGTAGATGCTGTAAGCAAATACCCATTTATGGTGGCTGGAAGCAAAAGGTATTGCACCGATATGATGCAGATTACTGCGCCTGAAATTATCGGAAAAACAGGTGCTGAAGGTATTTTTTGCATGACATTTACCGAACAAAAATTAGGAGTGTGCATTAAGATTGATGACGGAAAAATGTTGCCCCAATACAACGTTGCACAAGCATTGGTAAATGCAAGCGGATTGTTTGACAAGGGTAAACTTGCTCCATTACAACAGTATTTGTATGCTCCCATTACCAACTTTAACAAACTTACCACCGGAGAAATTAAAGTAAGTGAAACGCTTGTGGAACAATTGAAAATGTTCAGAATCGTCTAACAAAAAAGCCGCTTTCAATTGAAAGCGGCTTTTTAATAAATCGTTATAGTGATTAGTTAATCCCTCTAAAAATTCTGTTCCAACGAATTTTCTTAAAAATGTTGGTTTCGTTCGGGTCTAAACTCATCCAAGTAAACAATGCCTTACCCACAATATGGTCTTCGGGTACAAAACCCCAAAAACGCGAATCAGCTGAGTTATGGCGGTTATCACCCATCATAAAATAATAGTTTTGTTTAAAGGTATATGAGGTAATTTCTTTCCCATCTAAATACACTTTATTGTCTTTCATTTCTAATGTAGGGTTGTTTTCATAAACCTTAATAGCACGCTCATAAATAAAATAGGTAACAGTATCCAACTTAACATTATCGCCTGCTTTAGGTATGTATATAGCGCCAAAATTATCTACATTCCAACCCCAGCTTTCTTTAAACGGAAAAATATATGAAGCACCTGCACCCTTGGCTTGTAAGGTATTTTCTACTTTCTTTACCCAAGTTTGTTGTAACAAATCTTCTTTAGCTTGTTTGGTTAATAACAACTCAAAATCTCCTTGGTCGCTTGTACGGCCACCTTCGGTAATATCATTACGTTTGGCCACTTTTTCATCAAAAGAACCATCTGTTTGTACATAATACTTAAATTGCATTTTAGGCGGATTTTCAGCCGCAATACCATTTATAAAAACTTGTTGGTTAATTACAGCCAAACTATCACCGGCAATACCCAAACAACGTTTAATGTAATTTTCTTTTTTATCCAGAGGCCTACCATCTTCTGCAGGATAATTAAACACTACCACATCGTTGTTTTTAATTTTTTGAAAACCTGGTAAACGCATGTATGGCATATTTGGCCACTCAATGTAGGAGTCACCTCCAACTACAGGCATGGTATTGTGTGCAAATGGGAAACTAACCGGAGTGATAGGTGCGCGTGCTCCGTAATTTACTTTACTTACAAACAAAAAATCGCCAACTAACAACGATTTTTCCATAGATGAAGTAGGAATGGTATAAGCCTCAATAAAAAACGTACGTATTAAAGTGGCTGCTACTACTGCAAAGGCAATGGCATCAATCCACTCGCGACTTTTGGTTTTGCGTTGAAAACGATTAACAAAAATGTAATAGCCAATGATGGCTGCTTGTATCAATACAAAAAATAAAATATTAGTTACAAAGGATGAGCCTGTAACAAAACTCATCATGATGAAGAAAAACAAGTTGATGCCGCTCATGAGCCAAAAGCTATATCGCTCGCGCTTGTTAAGCATGGCAAAAAATTTATTATACATGTTTAGTTAATTTATTGTTGTGATGAATTACTTCTTTGTTCTAAATAACGTGCAAACAATTCTAATTTATTTATATTATGTTTAAAGGATAATTTTAATTTTAAACGGTTGATTAAAGATTTAAAATATCTTCCATGGTATAAATTCCCTTTTTACCAATTAACCACTCAGCAGCCATAACTGCACCTTTTGCAAAGCCATAACGCGATTTGGCCACGTGGCGTATTTCTATCCCATCTATAACAGATTCATATTTTACAAAATGATCTCCGGTAACATCTGCCACACGTTTTGATTCGATAAGTAACTCGTTGGGTTTTAAACTTTGTGATGGTGTGTTTTCATTGTAAATTAAACGCCCCTTATAACTGTCTTTCATTTTACTTTCGGCCAGTATCTGATTAACCAAAGTTAGTGCTGTTCCGCTTGGATGATCTTTTTTTTCAGTATGATGAATCTCTTCAATCATTACATCATAATCATCTTGTTCGGCCATCATTTTGGCCAAAATTTTATTCATCTTAAAAAATATGTTAACCCCAACGCTAAAGTTGGTGCTATAAACCATACTTTGTTCTTCGTTTAGGCAACGGCTTTTAATTTCTTCAAACTGATTATACCAACCTGTGGTACCGATTACTAATGGAACCTTAGCCTCAAAACATTTGTTTATATTTTCCACAGCTGCCTCCGGCATGCTGAAATCTATGGCCACATCAACATTTTGCAAACTAATGGGCATAAAATCAAAAGCATTTTCGAGGCTGACTTTATATACAATTTCGTGACCTTTAGCAATTGCAATTTTTTCAACTGCTTTACCCATTTTGCCGTAGCCTAATAATGCAATTTTCATCTGATAATATTGTTATAGAGTTGGAGTTGGTTAAAGGAATTATTATTTGCAGGCATTGAATTTTGTAGTAAAAATACACATTCTCTGCATTTTTTTAAAACTTAAACGTAAATAAAAGTTGAGAACTTGGCGTTGAACCCACAAATTGATAAGTGGGTTGCACATTTAAAGATAAGTCGTCTGTTATTTTAAAATCAAAAAAATGAGCATCAACTGCCGCATCAACAATTTGTAAAATATATACCGCACCCAAACCTATGTATGATAAATCACGGTAGTAACGGTAATAATCGCGGTAGCTTTTTAAGGTTGGAGTTTGAAATTGATTGTAATAACCGTCAGCATTATTACCTAAATTGATACGCTCTGCATATGCGTCTTTAAAATTATTGTATTGCTTGCTGTAAAAAACAATGCCATAAACTGTTGCTCCACCTGTAACATAAACAACCGGTATTTTCCAATACTTTTTATTGTAGGCTTGTCCGGCACCCGGTAAACAAACCGACAGCCAAGTTGCTTTTTTAGGTGAGTGCTTAACAAATGTGGAGGTATCTTTTTTAGCACTTGGGCCGCTTTTTATGCTACGAACCGTAGTATCGTTAATAAAACCCGCAGGAGTAGACGTTAAACTATCGTTTATAGGCCCCTGAGCCTTCACAGCCATGCTTACAAACAACAACAAAGCGGTAATAATGCCTGAAATGTATTTATTATTCATTGTTAATAAGCGCAAATGTAAGCAAATTAGGGAGTATTATAAATACACTGCGGGATAAGGAAGTTGAAACACAAGCGCACAATTTTCATTTTGCTTTAATGAGCGACCACAACTTGTGTACTTTGTGAAAACCCTAATGAATCAGTGGTAAAAATATCTGTGCAATTCCACGTTTTCTATAAACGTTTCTCTTCGCTGTCATCGTTGCAAAATCCTTGCTATCGCTTTGGTAATCCTTATAGCATTATCATAAAAAACCGCCAAATGCGCAATACATTTGACGGTTTTAAAATATTTAACTTTCCGTAATTAATTTTCGTCTAATTGCATTAAGTCTAAAATACGTTGCAATTCGGCTTGAGAGCGGAATGGAATTTTAATGTTTCCACGACCTTTATCATCTGCCTTAATGCTTATTTTGGTATTAAACCTATCGCTTAAACTTTTTTGGTACTCTACCAATGTTTCCGATTTATTAGGTTTAG
>JBFYQC010000109.1:0-6786 GCA_041302975.1 Bacteroidota bacterium | reverse complement strand
CCCGAGTACTCGGGGTATCGAAACGAAGTTCAGCGGAGCTAAATGTGGATCAGGGAAATATGCTACTTCAACATTCCACCTCTCGATACGTCCCGATTTGACATCTGGACACTCGAGGTGGCTGATATTTCAGTTTAATAGGTTACAGCCACATCGAGCAATCGTTATATTTACCGTTTAGCCCTTAACTCTTCTTCACCCAATTTATGCTCCCATTTTAATGCACCGTTTTTGTCAAAACATTGCATATTTAAAATTCGTTTACCACGGGTTCCGCTGATACTGATGTTACAAAAGTTATTTTCCATTACCAATGTATTAGGTACGCGCATGGGATTATTATACTCATTACTTTTAGATAAATCACTGGCACGGCTGCTAATAGCACTGCTGGTTAAATCGTATAAAGCATAACCAAGCTTGGTTTCAATATTTGTGTTTTTTAACAGCTCTGTGTGATGCCTGTCGCCTGTTAAAAATATTACGCCACTAATTTTGTTTACTACTATAAAATTAATGATGCGTTCGCGCTCTTTCTTAAAAAAATTATAGCTTTCTTTATCGGTGTTTTCATTTAAAAATTGTCCACCCAGTGCTACAAATTTAAAGGGCGCACGGCTGTAAACTAAGTTATTAAACAACCACTGTATTTGTTGTTCTCCTAGTTGTGTTTTATTGGGGTTTAACGAGTCGTTTAAAAACTGATAATCCCTAAAATAACGGTCGTCTAACATAAAAAAATCAGCATCGCTAAAACTAAACATGCTATAAACGCCTTGGTTATTTTCTCCATAAGTTTTGTTGGCCCAATAGCTTTTAAAAAGACCCAATGTTGTTTCTTTTAATGGATATGTTTTACAGGCATCATTACTTCCAAAATCATGGTCATCCCATGTTGCATAATGATTACGTGAAGCCAAAAATGGTTGCAAGTTTTTATCGGCACGGGTATGTTGGTACCTATAATGTAATCCACTAATGCTTCCATAATCCGCTTCACGCGTGTAGGTGTTATCACCCAACCACAACATAAAATCGCTAGGTTTTTCATTCATTTTAAGTAAAATTTCAGTGCCCTGACCGTATGGCCTTCCTGGTCTGTCGTATGCGCTGTCATTTACATACAAACAACTGCCCACCAAAAAGTTAAAGTCTGGGGCATTGGTTCTCCACTCCCACAGCGGTTTGGTTTTAAAAGTAAGCGGATATGGAAAGTTAACCGTTTTGCCATCCAATAAAATGCGGTAGTTATACGTTTTACCCATAGCCAAATCGCCAATGATGAAGTGGTGGTTGGTTATTTGGCAATCATTTACAGTTTTTGTCAGGGTTGATGTATTTTTTGAGTTATCGCCTACTAACCAATATTGCAGGCTTACTTTTTTAGCACATTGGGTTTGAAGCCAAATGGCAGTTTCTCTGTGCTCCATGTATCCGGGCATTGGTCCGGCTAGGATGGTTGATTTTTGTGCAAAGGAAACTAGAGTTAAAAAGTTAAAAGCAGTGATTAGAGTTGATTTTAGGTAAGCCATATTGGTTATGATTTTTATCATTAGTACAACCACAAAGGTTACTAAACGAAAATTAAGTTGGTGTTATGCTTTAGTAGTTAATTGTAAATCAATGCAATAAAAATTACAATGACACAACGCTGTCTAAAAAAATCAATTATATAAAAAACTTGTTGATAATACTGTAAAATCACTTATATTTCACCAAATTTGCATCCCTTTAAATTTAAAAGTAAGGAGTAACATCCAACAATGAGACAGTTAAAAATTAGTAAGCAGTTTACCAACCGTGAGAGTAAATCGCTAGACAAGTATCTGAACGAAATTAGTAAAGTTCCCATGATTGATGCCCAAGAGGAAGTGGAACTTGCACGTAGAATACGTGAAGGAGATCAGGTAGCGCTAGAGCGATTGGTAAATGCAAATCTTCGTTTCGTGGTTTCGGTATCAAAACAATACCAAAATCAAGGTTTAACCTTAGGCGATTTAATTAACGAAGGTAACTTAGGACTTATTAAAGCTGCCAAACGCTTTGACGAAACCCGCGGTTTCAAATTTATCTCTTATGCGGTTTGGTGGATTCGTCAATCTATTTTGCAAGCGTTAGCCGATCAATCACGTATTGTTCGTTTACCGTTAAACAAAGTAGGTTCAATTGGTCGTATTGGTGGAGTTGCAGCTAAATTGGAGCAAAGATTAGAGCGTGAGCCAACTGTTGAAGAAATTGCCATTGAAATGGACTTACCACTACAAGAAGTGGAAAACGCATTGCGTTCAACAGGAAGGCACTTATCTATCGATGCACCTTTAACCGAAGGCGAGGATAACACCTTGTTAGGTATTTTGGATAGCAATGATGAACCAAGACCAGATGTGCAATTGATTAACGAGTCGTTGCAAAAAGAAATTAACCGTGTTATTTCTACACTTAGCGAAAAAGAACGCGATGTATTGAAATACTACTACGGATTAGATGGTGGCCCAGCCCACACTTTAGAAGACATTAGCGAAAAAATTGGTTTAACGCGTGAGCGTGTTCGCCAGATTAAAGAAAAAGCTTTACGCAGATTACGTAAATCTAGTAAGAGCAAAATCTTAAAAGCGTATTTAGGATAAACACTAAACAATTTTTCGTTTATAATTCATTTAAAACATCTGCCACAAAACGGCAGATGTTTTTTATTTTTGGCAGGTTCAAAGCCCAATTTACGAGTTGGGTTTAATTTTTGATTGAAACCAAATCATGCAAAATAATTTTAGGCCTCAAGGCTTCAGTATATTACCACCTGTTGTAAAAAACCTGATAATAATTAACGGGTTACTTTTTCTTATTAACGTTGTATTTGAAGAACGTTTCGGATTCAGCTTAAATCAAAAATTAGGTTTGTATTACCCAGAGTCTACCATGTTTAGGCCCTACCAGCTTATCACACATATTTTTATGCATGGCAGCTTCATGCACCTGTTTTTTAATATGTTTAGCTTGTGGATGTTTGGTAGTGCATTGGAAAATTATTGGGGTCCGAAACGGTTTTTTATATATTACTTCGTAACTGGTTTTGGTGCAGCAGCCCTTCATTTAGGTATAAATGCATACGAAATTACACAGGTAAAAGAAGTAATTAATGCCTATTTAGCCAATCCAAGTTACGAAGCATTTTATGAAATTCAACAAATAGATACACGCCTATTTGATGTTGATCAATTGCAAGACTTTATAAGAACGTGGAGTACCGATAAAGCAAATCCACAATACACACAATACTCTCGCGAAATTGCGGATGCATTGTTACAGCGTAAACTTAATGTTCCTACAGTGGGTGCTAGTGGTGCCGTATTTGGCTTATTGTTGGCATTTGGTATGCTGTTTCCCAACACCTTGTTATTTATGATGTTTATTCCAGTACCTATAAAAGCTAAGTATTTTGTAATGCTTTATGGTTTATTAGAGTTGTATCAAGGCATTTCAAATAACCCTGGCGATAATGTAGCTCACTTTGCCCATTTAGGCGGCATGCTTTTTGGCTTTATCTTAATTAAATATTGGAATAAAACACGTAGAGATACGTTTTATTAACTAGCGAATATTCTTATGAATCTATTTCAGGAAATAAAACAAAATTACCTACAAAGTAATCATGCTGTTAAGCGGATTATAGCAATAAATGTTGCTGTTTTTCTGGTGTTTGCTGTGGTTAATGTATTTTCTTTTTTACTAAAAAGTGGCTTATCAACGCAATCGTTCACCACCTATTTTACGCTTCCTGCAACCTTATCAGTATTTATATACAAGCCATGGAGTATATTAACTTATATGTTTTTACATGATGGTTTTTTACATATCCTTTTTAATATGCTTTGGTTATTTTGGATGGGTAACATATTGCATGAGTATTTAGGAAACAAGCGCGTTTACCAATCGTATTTTATTGGCGGTATTTTTGGTGGGTTGATATACATGCTTGCATACAATATTTTTCCAGCTTTTAGAGAGGCCAAAGAAACCGCATATGCATTAGGTGCATCAGCTGGGGTTTTAAGTGTAGTAGTTTCTGCAGCCACGTTATTACCTAATTACGAAGTACGGTTATTGTTTTTGGGTGATGTTAAGTTGAAGTGGATTGCATTGGTTAGCGTTATTCTTGATTTAATAAGCATACCCAATGGTAATGCCGGAGGGCACATTGCGCATTTGGGTGGAGCATTGTTTGGATTCTTATTTATTAAGTACCTTTATACCAATACTGTTTTCGATAAGTTTTTTGATGCAATGGGTAATGTTTTTTCTAAGAAATCTAAACTAAAGGTGCATTACAAAACAACACAGAAAGGTGATAAAGTATACTTAAATGTAACGCAACAAGAAGTTGATTTGATATTGGATAAAATATCAAAAAGCGGTTACGAGAGTTTGAGTAAACGTGAAAAAGAAATATTGTTTAAAGCAAGTAAAGATTAGTTATGTTTATCATTAATCGAATAGTATTTATATTAAACAGCATAGCCATTTTAGCATTATTGGCTACCTATGCTGCACCTTACATAAGTCCAGATTTGTTGTGGCCTGTGGCTTTTCTGGGCTTAGCATTTCCTGCAGTGGTTTTGTTAAACGTACTATTCATTGTTTATTGGTTGATTTTCTTCAACATGAAGTTTTTGTTTTCTCTGGCTGTTATTGTAATTGGTTGGAGTCATATCACCAAATTCGTACAGTTAAACGCAAAAAAGTTTGAGCAAAAGCAAGAGAACTCAATCAATGTAGTCACATTTAATGCGCGCTACTTTGGTTTGTTTGATGGTAAAAGAGATGAGGATGTAGAAATTTTTTCTGAGAAACTAGATAAGCTCTCTCCTGATTTGCTTTGTATACAAGAGTTAAGTAATATTTCAGTTCCTGATTCGAGCAGTACTTTTAGTGCCTTTAAAAAGAAGTTTGAAAAGTACAATCGTGTTAACATCAAACTACAAAAGGGTAGGTGGCTATGTGATAATATTGGCATATTAACAAAGTTTCCTGTTATACATAAAGGTGTTGTAGAGCACGATATGAGTAGTGGCAACTATACCATATTTGCAGATGTAGTTGCACATGGTGATACTTTGCGTGTTATAGCAACACACTTGCAATCGATTAAATTTGAGCGCAGAGAATACGAGGCTGTAAAAGATATTAAGTTGGAAAATGACGCAGAAAAAGTAGACGCATACAAGAGCATTGTTTCTAAAATGAAGTACGCCTTTTTAATGCGTGCCAAACAAACGGATAGTATTGCTGATTTTATAGCAAAAAGTCCTTACAAAATAATTGTGTGTGGCGATTTTAACGATTCTCCATTGTCATACGCCTACCGCACCATTAAAGGTGAGATGAAAGATGCGTTTACTGAGGCCGGAAGTGGACTTGGCAGAACATACGTAGGTGCAATGCCTAGTTTTAGAATTGATTATATTTTAGGTGATAATCGTTTTACTTTCTACAATTACTATGCAAAAGCGTTTGAGTTTAGCGACCACAAAATGGTAAGCTGTAGCATTAAAATTAAATAGCGTTATTAATAGGTTTCTTGTTTGTAATTAAGTTTTATTGTGAAATGTTTTACATGTTTCCCTTTAACGTTTAGATTGATAATATTTCGGTAGTCTGAGGTTATTATTTAGGATTGGGTTACCCCCACTCAACACAATATTATTCGTTTAGATTTTTAAATAACACAGCACACATAAAATAATATGGGATATGCCAATGCAGAAATAACTTAACGGCAAGTTATTTATATATGAAAACTCATTTACTTATACTATCATTACTATTTTTTACTGTTGTTTATGCACAAAGTCCAACCGCTCCAGCTCTTGGTTTTAATGTGTTTTTACAAAAAGATGCTTTACTTACCACTAACGAAACAGATGGCCCTGTTGCAATAGGTGGGCAATTAAGGGTTGGCGGCAATTATCAAGTTTCAACAAACCACAATGGTAATTTTACAGTTGGTGGAGTTGGAGTAACATTATTGGTTGGTGGGAGAGTTTCGTTTCAAAGCAATGGTCTCCTTCAAGTAAACAGAAATGGCTATATAAAAATTGGTGATAGTACAAATTTAACAACCTGGTATCGTGATTTAAATAATGCTGCCTCACCAATAAGAGTCACTCCAATAGGTAATTATAATAGTTCGTCAAGGATTCAACTTCAAGCCAATGCAGTAAACTTAGGTGTTTCGGCTACAAATAATCCTGTTTTTCAAAGTGGTTTGATTGATTTTAACAGTGCTTTTACCACCCTAAAAAATAACTCCTCACGTATTAGTTTGTGTCAGCATAATGTAACCTTAACCACCCCTAATGGGGTTTTATTAGGTCCTAATAATTTACCTACCCAAGTAAAGATAGCACTTAAACCTGGTATTAATTACTTGAACATTTCGGGTAGTGATTTAAATAGGGTAAATGTTTTAACATATACTAATGCACCTAGCGCTAATCAGGTTTTGGTAGTAAACGTTAACGCACACGGCACATTTAATTGGAATGTTTGGAACCAAGCAGGAATTGGTTCAGCAAGCTGTCCTTACATAATTTATAATTTTTACAATACTACAACTTTAAATATTTTAGGTAGCAGCACAATAGAAGGTACAGTACTTGCGCCATTTGCTGATATTGTTAAAACACAGAATCAAGCAAATATTCAAGGACAAGTTATTGGTCAGTCATTCCATCATTCAGGAGGAGAGAACCATTATTTTCCGTTTTTACCAACAATTGGAGGTTGTGC
>JBFYQC010000108.1:0-10219 GCA_041302975.1 Bacteroidota bacterium | reverse complement strand
ACCCGGTAGCCAAGTTAGAAGCATTTTTAAAGGAACCGTTAAATCTATTTTCTCGATTCCAGGTATGGGTAAAATTGTGCTGATTAGCCACGGAAAATACTACACTGCCTATGCTAAATTGGCTTCGGTAAACGTTAAAGAAGGACAAACCGTTGATACACGCGAAACCATTGGAACCGTGCTTACAAACGATGAAGAAGAAACCGAAGTACACCTAGAAATTTGGAAAGTACAAGAAAAACAAAACCCCGAATTGTGGTTAAAGAATTAACACAAATGTGTATCCGGTTTATTAACTTGCATTAGCATGAAAAACCATTTACTCTCCCTTATATGTTTATTACTAGTTTTGCAAAGCAAAGCACAAACGGTTGAGTGGGGCAATCAGCAAAAAACCAAAGCCAAATATAACTACACACAAGTGTTGGGTGAAAACGGATCGGGTATATTTTTAGCCCGGGCACGTAACAGCGATTTTAGACGAGACATCCAAATAGAAAAATATAAGAACAACCTCGCACTAGATTTTGTAAAAGACCTCCCACAAACAGAAAACTCATGGGTAGAGCGTGTAATTGTGCACGAGAACGGATTGTTTCAGTTTAATACCCTAAAAAACATCCCTGGTAAAGTTGAAATTCAACTTCAACAAGTTGACAACAACATAAATCTAGTTAGTACAAAAACGTTGATATCTGTTGATGGAAATTTAAGTCCTGATAAAAGGGTGTTTATCAGATCATCATCAGACAAAAAAAATTATGCCATTTTGTTTGTAACCCAAGGCAGTGATAAAAATAAAAGTATTCTTAATATGTTCGGGTTTGATGCAACATTAGGCGCCAAATACACCCGCAGATTTAACCTCGATTATGCTGCTGAAGATGTTTTTGTAAGCCATATGGAGTGTGATAATGATGGTAATGCATTTGCATTAATTGATTTTCCTAAGGATGGCAGAAAACCTCGAGATTACAGGCCTAGAAACTATTTTTTGTATGCATATTTTATGGCCAACGATAATATGCTGGAATTTGCCATTGGAAAAGACTCTGTTTTTGTAAACGAGCTTTCTTTAATTGTAAACAATTATGCAAAAACAGTAAATGTTGCAGGTTTTTATAGCGACAAATCTGATAATAAAGCCGTAGGTACTGTCTATTTTAAACTAGATGCAGCAACGGCAGAAATGACTGTAAAACGTTTTGAGGCTATTGACCTGAGTTTTAGCAGCAAAGTTGCTGGTGTAATGCAAAACGAACGTAAGCCCATTTTAACCGATTTGTACGTTAGGCGGTTAATACCTAATAGCGATGGCGGTTGCACCATTATTGCCGAAAAATATTATGAAACAAAGCAATCATACACTTATAACTTAAACGGATTTCCGCAAACTAGTTATAAAACAGTCTATAATTATGATGAAATCGTAATCATTGCAAAAAATGCTGATGGCAGCGAACGTTTCCGCCATTTTATAAAAAAAACACAGTCTAGCATGAATGACGGTGGTTATTACTCATCTTTTGTAACTACTTTAAGCAATGACAAAATTGGCATAATTTATAATGTTGATGTAGTAAACGAGGGTGATGTAATGCTGGCTACAATAGGAACAGATGGCGAGGTAGAAAGCAAAGTGCTCGTTAAATCAATGAGTTATTTTGTAACCATTATGCCACCAGAGTCTCGACAGGTTTCAGCAAGGTCTATTATCATTCCTACTTCAAAAGACAGGCGGTTTTGTTTAATGCGGTTAAATTTTTAACTCGCTTTTGTTAAACAATACTATTTCTTACGTTTAGTATCTTAAAGCATTAATTGGCATACAATATATTTCTTTCTTGGTTTATCTTTTTAACCAACACATTATGAATAATGCTTACATTTAACATATTTTGCAGCGTAAAATTATAAAGTGTGTTAAACTTATTTAGACAAAATTCTTTAGTTGCCGGTATAATGCTGTTTGTATTAACAGTATTACTGCGTTTACCTGCATTTACCGCAATGCCTAAGTATGAGTTTATTCAAAACGCCCCGTTTGCACGTTTAACTTTTGGCTTTATTTCGGCCCTACCTAATGCTTATTTGTGGAGTTTTATAATTGCAACGGCATTGGTGTTTTTACAAGCAATGTTTATTAACTACATTGTTTATTCGCAAAGCATATTGTATAAAAATACTTTCATGCCGGGTTTGTTTTATATTTTACTCAATAGCTTTTTTATACAACAAACAGAACTAACCCCACAACTTATTTCTAATACGTTTGTACTACTATTATTACAAAGATTGTGCTACTTATACGAATCAAAAAACCCCGTATTGGTTGTGCTAGACACTGGATTATATCTTGGGGTAGGGATACTTTTTAATTACGACTTATTGCTATTTTTACCTTTTATTTTAATTAGCGTAATTATTTTCACCTCGTTTAACTTACGTTATTTAATTGTCTCCATTTTAGGAATTTGTATTCCGCTGTATTTTACTGGAATATACTTTTATGTAACCAACAGATACGATGAACTACTATTATATATTGTACAAAGTTTTGAGTATAAACAATTAAAAACCATAGAAACCAATTGGGTAAGGTTGTTGCCATGGGTTATTATTTTGCCTGTTACAGTTGTTTCGGTTTTTAACTTACAACAAAACTTTTTCCGCAATAAGGTAAAAACTCGCAGGATTATTCAAAGCATTTATTTGATGTTGTTTTTTGGAATAGCCGGATTATTTTTTGAAAACGTAAATTACTTGTATGCTTTGGTTTATTTGAGCATTCCAACTAGCATTATTGTAGCATATTATTTTATTAGCGACAAGCGATTCTTACTAAAAGAAGTCTTGTTTTTTACCTTGCTTGCCTTAGCCGTATATTATCAGTTTAGCTAGCAGTTAATCATGTTTATACATAGCGGTTTTATATTATTATTTCTATTAGTTTTTCCATCAATTGCACCTTTTCACAAACCATTTATATGCTTGTAAATCAGATATAAAGGTATTTGTAGTTGATTATGAAAGTCAGGCTGATTTGGTGGTGTACAAAACCAAATACAAAAGCGAAGCAAAAGGAAACGAGGGCATATGGCACTTTGTGGAATACCAGTCGCAAGCTGATAAGAAGATTTATTTTATGAATTATAAATCTCAGGTTGATTTATTTTACACCTTACAAAAGCAAAGCGGGTTGGCGCAACAAACAAAAACAACACTTAATTTTCTAGTGTAAATCATGTATGTATTATTTCATCCCAAGCACCCCTTTTAACCTGCTGTAACCCGTTTTACTTAGCGGAACCTTGACACCGGTTTTTAAAAGCGCTACGTGTACGTCCTTTTCGGGTTGTTCTATGCGTGTTAATTGGTCTAGCTTAATAATGTAAGAACGGTGTACCCTTACAAAGTCGGTTTCACTTAAGCTTTGTTCGAAGCTACTCATGGTGCGCTTTTTCAGAAACATTCCTTGTGTGGTGTGCATTTTTACGTAATCATCATAAGCCTCTAAATATATAATTTCGTGTATAGGTATAATGCGTATTTGGTTGTGTGTTTTAACCACAACACGGCTATTTTCGTCAGCTGTACGCTGACGGTTTTCTGTAAGTTGCTCGTTTATGTCACTGGCTGTATTTCGTTTGCTTAACCACTTAGCAAAAGCTTTATCAAAACGATCTTTGCTAAATGGTTTTAATAAGTAGTCTATTGCGTTATTGTCAAATGCCTTCATGGCAAACTCATCAAAAGCTGTGGTAAAAATAACGGCCGGAGGTGTTTCTATCAGTTCAAGCATTTCAAAACCATTAATTTTAGGCATTTGTATGTCTAAAAAAATTAATTCGGGTTGATGTTGCATAATGGCTTTCACGCCTTCAAATCCATCATTGCATTCTTGTAGAACTTCAACTTCGGGATATTGTTGCAAATATTCTCTAACAATTAGCCTCGCTAAAGGTTCATCGTCTATGATCACACATTTAATCATACGGATTGCGGTATTTTAACTACTGTTGTAAATAAATTGTGGTGGTGGTTGGTGGTGATTAAATCGTTACGTGCAAACAATAAATACAACCTACGTTGCACCGATGACAATCCGAAACCTGCACCCTTTTGTGGTGAAGATGTTTGATCATCAAAGGGGTTGGTTACCGTAACAGTTAAAAACTGTTTATTACAGCTGCATACAATGCTTATATTCACATCTCCAGCCACATCATACAAACCAAATTTTATGGCATTTTCAACCAATGGTTGTAAAATTAATGGTGGAATCCTGCATTTTAATACCTCACTGTCGGCCAAAATATTGGTACTTAGCCTATGGCCAAATCTCACCTTTTCTATATCTAAGTATAACTTTAAGTGATTAATTTCATCAGTTAGTAATATGGTTTCCTGCTCATCTTTACGCAATGTGCCTCTTAAAAAATCGCTTAATTGATGAATCATTTTACGCGCCTCTTCTGGCCTAGTGCCTACCAAGGCGCTAATACTATTTAGGCTATTAAACAAAAAATGTGGCTGTAGTTGTTGGCGTAAACTTACCAACTCTGCTTCACGATTAAGTTTTTCGGCATCTAAAATACGTTGTTGTTTCTTTTGCTCATCACTAAACAAAAACCATAAAAAAACAAATACACTCATTAGTGTAATGTTTAACAAATTATAAATACCTCTTATTAACTTAGATGTGTCTAAAAAACTTAGGTAGTTTTCGTCATAGAAATAAACTGAGCGTACAATCGCATTAAAAATAACCGTAATTATAATTGCTTGTAAAACCGCCCAAATTCTTGGATAAATAAGACTTTCACGAATTGGTTTATAATACCTTAAAATATTATACGTGCCCACTCCTGCCAATAAAATTAAAACGTTGTTTATTGAAGCATCAACCAACGCTTGTTTAATAGGTATGTTAAATGTTATAAGTATATACGCATGTATTAAGGTAAATATGGTACCTATGGTAATGTATATCCGAACAAACCTATTAAACGTAAAATCTTGCATGGTGTATATTATGCCGAAACCAATTGACGTTTTGTTTGCTGCTCAATTACTTGTGCTCGGTGTAGCACAAAGTTAATATAAGTTTCTGCACTATCTGTTTCGTGTATGCGCGAGTGTAGTTCCATTCCGTCCTTAAACTCATCCAGCTCATTTAATTCAAAAACATCCACAAACTCCCAACGTACTGCATTTAAATCTTCGGTCATAAACGCGTCTTCCTCTCTTCCACCAATAAAACGTGCTTTAAAGAAAGCCTCGTTAAAGTTCCTTGCTTCAATTAATCTTACTTGTTCATCAAACTGTGGCGTGTGGTTTCCGTTTCCAGTTATAACTTTGAAAACAAGTTTTGTAATAAACCATTTCATAGTAAATAGGTGTTTAAATTTTATTTAGATTAGTAGCTTTTAATATCAATTCCTCCAAAAATAGTAACGCCTTTAAGCACTAATATTTTTTCGCCTGTTGCACTTAATTCTCTTACATCTCTTTTGTCTTCAATACCACCTAAAATGGCCACATTTTCGGACTGAATTTCCCAATTTGCAGGTACAATAAGCATAGTTCCTCCAAATATTTGTGTAATTTCTAAAATCACTTTTCCTGTAAAATCGGCTTGACTTAAATTAACTTCAGACCCACCCATTATACAGGTTATTTCACCGCCTTTAAAATCTTTTGTAATAACATTTTTTTTTATTCCACCCATGATAGAAACGGTATCTAACATATTTTCATTGCTTTCTACGGCATTGTTCCTGCGACAGCCCTCGCGCCAATGTTTCCATCGCTCTTTGCGTTTACCTGCAGTAGTAACCATTACTAGCCCTACAAAAATTATTACCGTAGGCCATAAATATTGTTCTAGTTGCGTTTCAGGAAAAATATCATCTATAATTAAAACACCACCAATTAGTATCAGTATTAACCAACTTATATGTTTAAAATCGTGTTTTATGCCTACATAAAGACCCGTTAATATTATTAGTGCTTCCCACGTAAAAAGCCAATTTGGAAAGGCTACGCCAAACTGTTTTAAAAGTAAAACCACACCAACAACAACAACCAAAATACCGCTAAAAATACGTCCTTTTGTGCTGTGCATATGATCCCACTTATCGCTATTAAATTTATTTGGTTGGTTGCTCATGTTTATAAAATACGTTACAAACTTATGTTGTTAACCCTAATAAAACTTATGTTTCAGATAGCTTTTACCACATAATAGGTAAACATATCTATGCGGTCGGTAAATGACTTTTTGTTTTGAATAGTTATGTTTGAACCATGATACTATCCGACTTACATTTTACCGAAACCTTTAACACCAATTCCATTGATGTTTTTACCATATTAACTGATGAGCGCAGACACTCCTCATTTACAGGTGAGTTGGTTAAAGTAAGCGAAAAAGAAGGGGAAGAAGTTGCATTAGTTGATGGCAAAGTTGTTGGCAAATCGGTAATATTGGAACGTGGCAAAAAAATTATTTGGAGCTTACGTTGGATTAATACAAATTGGCCAGAAAATCATTTTAGTGAGGTGGCAATTATATTTACAGATAGTGTTGATGGAACTTGCACTATTGAGTTATTTCATACTGCCATACCACAAGAATTTAGAGATGAAATTAAACAGTTTTGGCCAACACAATATTGGGAAAGCTTAAGGTATTATTTGGAGCGATAAAGAGATTTTAGTTTGATTGTTCAGGATTTGAAGTTTGGTTGTTTGATTCAGAAAAACTTTATTATTTGTGTTCATCATTAAACGTTACCATGACCGAAAATTCTTTCTAAACGTGGATCTGCTTTTTTAGGATTTCGTTTTAAAAATTTTCGGATTTTCCTCCCGTTATTTTTTCCTAGCTATTACAAAAATATCCCAAGTATTATCCAGGTTGTCCTTGCTCAAAAAGAAATCTTTTGTAGAAATATTTAGTGTATCTGTGTTTTGTTCTTTTAGGTTTTTTCGCATTATGGTGGTTAAAAAATTATACGGTGCCACCAACCAACTAGCAGGAATAATTTTGTGTAAACCAAGTGGATCTAAACGTAAAATTTTCTTGGCCCATTTGGCATTGTCATCATAATATTTGTTCACTGCAGCATTACCTTGAACACCCATTATTTCAAAGTCGGGAAAAACCTTTCCCATTTCACTTTTCATTTCATCAAAAGTATATTCATGCACATGAAAAGGATTGCGAGCAATGCTCATTTTTATATTTGGTGTTGAACATAAAAATACACCGCCCGGTTTTAAAATACGGTGTACATCTTTAATAAACCCAAGTCTATCATGTATATGTTCTATAAATTGAAAAGCTGTTACTACTTCAACACTTTCGTTATCTAAAGGAATTGGCGGTACCGAACCAGATTTAAATGTTAAATTCGTTTTTGTTACATGTTTTTTACGCGCCTCCACCAAGGTTTCTTCGCTGTAATCAACCCCAACTGTTGTTTTTGTATAATCGGCTAAATACTGCGTTCCGTATCCATCAGCACAACCAATATCGGCTGTTGCCTTTCCTTCAACAAAAGGTTTAGCGTATTCGTATGCAAAAAAACAACGTTGTACAGTTACGTTGTTACTATCTTCAAAACTTGGTCTTTCTCTATCTGCCATAAATTAATTTGTTGGGTTAAATCGGGGTTGATTCAAAAACTTATGGTCAATTCCCTTAACTTTATTACCAATGTGGTGGCGAAAATAATCAAATAACTAAATTGCTTTAAAATTATTTATCATGGATTTTAAATCGCTTCTTACATTCCTTAAAAATTTAGAAAAAAATAACACTAAAGAATGGTTTGATGAAAATCGTAAAAACTACGAAGCTATCCGTAAAGATTGGCTGTCTTTTACTGCTGATGCTATTGAAATCGTTGGAAAATTTGATAAGGATGTAGCCATGCTTGAACCCAAAAGTTGTATTTTTAGAATAAATCGTGATATCCGATTTAGCAAGAACAAATCGCCTTATAAAAACAATTTTGGAATGAGCTTAAGCAAAGGAGGCAAACGCGATGATTTTTGTGGTTACTACCTACACATTCAACCCGGTGCCAGTTTTATTGCGGGTGGTGCGTACATGCCAATGCCTGATAAATTAGCTGCTGTTAGGCAAGAAATAGATTATAATGCCGATAAATTTACTGCTATTGTAAACGACAATAATTTTAAAAAATATTTTGATAAATTAGGTGGTGAAACCTTACAACGACCGCCAAAAGGATATGATATAACTAACCCTATGGTTGATTATTTAAAGCACAAAAGTTTTATTGCTGAACATAAAATAACCGATAAGGATTTAACAGACGCTGACTTTTTAAAACGATTAACAGATGTTTTTAAAGCCATGCAACCACTTAATGAATTTTTGTACGAATCGTTTAAATAAAAAAGCCGCACCGAAATTCATCGGTACGGCTTTTAAGTAATATATCCCGCGAAGCGGGGAGAATTTTTTTAATATTTACTCACTTTCAAACTGTTGTAAAAAACGCACATCGTTTGTAGAGAAAACACGCAAGTCTTTTACATTGTACTTAAGCATAGTAATACGCTCTATTCCCATACCAAATGCAAAGCCACTAAATTCATCTGGGTTGATATTATTAGCTTGTAAAACGTTAGGATCAATCATTCCGCATCCTAAAATCTCCACCCAACCCGTATGTTTACAAACACTACAGCCTTTTCCTTTGCATATAATGCACGATATATCCATTTCGGCACTTGGCTCGGTAAATGGAAAATAACTCGGTCTAAAGCGTATTTTAAACTCTTTACCGAACATTTCTGTTACTAAGTGGTAAAGGGTTTGTTTTAAATCAGCAAACGAAACATTTTTATCAATATAAATTCCTTCTACTTGATGGAAAAAGCAATGGGCACGCGCAGAAATAGCTTCGTTGCGATACACACGTCCAGGCATAATAGCACGTAATGGTGGTTTTTGATTTTCCATTAACCTAACCTGAACACTTGATGTATGCGTACGTAAAGCAATGTCTTTATCAATAAAAAACGTGTCTTGCATATCTCTAGCTGGATGATTTTCAGGAAAATTTAAACCTGAGAAATTATGCCAATCGTCTTCTACCTCAGGTCCGTATGATAAACTAAACCCTAATTTAGAAAATATGTCTGCTATCTGTTTTTCAATTAAAACCAATGGATGACGTGATCCTAATTTTAAAGGTTCTGCCGGTAAAGTTAAATCTTGGTCTATTATATTATCATTGGTTACTTCTTCAAATTTTAGTTGAGCCTCCTCAAATTTTAGTTGAGCAGCTTGTTTTACAAGGTTCATTACCTTACCTAACTCTTTTTTTTGGTCGTTTGGTATCGTTTTAAATTCTTCAAATAAATCATTCAATAAACCTTTACGGCTTAAATATTTTAATCTAAACTGTTCGGTTTCATCAGTATTGTTTAGCACAATACTTTCTAATTCTTTTTCTACTGCTTTTAATTTTTCAATCATAACTCAAGTCCAAAACTAAGCAATTCAATTTAAAGTACTATTCACAATCGTTTAATCTTATATTACTTTTAAATAAAGGTTGTTATTATTATTATGGTGTGAATTTGGCGTATAACTTAATTTTAAGAATTTGGTTTTATAGTTATTACTACTCAGTTAACATTAAACTAACATACTAAGTACCTGTAATTCTTGTGTAATTTATAGTTTATTAACAACTGTGGATAGCTTAACTAACATATCTTTCGTGATAAGATTAATTACATTTAAATGAGTACAAAGTTCGGTTAGCTTGTTTATAATGTCGCACTTATTAGGTTGATGTTCTGTAATAAATAGTTATCAACCTATTTTAGCACGATAAAATGTCGCAATCCACATTGTATGTTAACTACTCTATTAACACGCTCTGTTCCAGATCCCAATATGCCTTTAAAGTTAATGTTTGGTTTAAATACTTAACCTTTTCAGGTTGTGTATTCGTTATTATGTCGCCATTATCCCAAATACCATTATTATTCTTATCGTAAATATATTTTATTTTATATACACCTGGTAATACATTTTCTAAGTTAATATCTTGATTTTTAGTAATATTAAACTGATAATACATAGTTTTTTCATCATTACTTATTAGTTGCAGTAAATAAGGATGAGTTATATTTTTAGAAACTTTTACATGTAAAATTAAGTTTGCGT
>JBFYQC010000107.1:0-3519 GCA_041302975.1 Bacteroidota bacterium | reverse complement strand
TTAGGCAAATTAATTTACAGCAGTAATTACCACGCAGCAAAAGGTAATAATCAAATACCTATCGAATTAACAAATATCGTTAAAAGTAATAGCCTATTATTTGTATCAATTGATGGTGAGCATAATAAATACACCACAGTAAAGGTGTTAATTCAATAATTTTTAGGAAAAGCCGTTAACAAGAATTAACGGCTTTTTTTATGATGCAGGATTTTGTTTATATATCTTATACCAATTTATAAAACCACCAATACAAATAAGCGTATACAGTATCATTAATACTGCGTAATAAATTAAACCTTGTTGGTAGTATAATAGAACACTAAGCGCATTTAATACAAACCAGTATAACCAACTTGTTAAAATTTTACGTGCTTCTTTAATAGAGGCAAGCAATCCAAAAAGTGTAATAAAACTATCAAGGTAAGGGCTAGCACTGTCGGTATATTTCTCAAATAAAATTGCACTTAAAACACTAAGTACTGTAAATAGAGTAATTACTTTTATATGTGTTATAATGTTCCAGTTATGAATGTGCTCATTTTTTTGTTCAGCTTTTTTCCAATACCACAAACCATAAACACCTACTAAAGCGTAATACAAACTAATAATAGATTGCGCATAAATTTTGGTTTGATAAAAAAGTACAATTCCAATTAATGATGAAGCAATGCCAAACCACCATCCAATGGTTTTTTCGCGCATTAAAAGGAGGCTGTATATAATACTTAAACCTGCGCCTGCAATCTCAAGGTAGTTTGAAAACATCATGCTCCAAAACTATGCATAATTTGTTTCGATATTAAAGTCGTTTAAAATCTATTTGTATAAATCAAAAATCTAAGTATACATTTGCAACTGTCTTTGGGGTGGTGATGGGTTTAAAAACTTGTTGCCTGAGATCATACCCTTGGAACCTGCCGAGGTAATGCTCGCGAAGGGAGTAGACAAACTCATGGTGATGTTTTTAGATGGTGCACAATCTAATGAATTTAGCCATTCCAAGAAGGTAAAACAATTGATTTCAGCAACCTACCCCGGTTGCTGTTTTTGTTTAACCTTAATTAATTTATGTAATGAAAAAGCTATTAGGGCTTATGCTTGCAATTGGATTGCAGGTTGTTGCCTATGCACAACAAAATGTTAGCGGTACAGTTAAAAACGCGTCAACACAAGAGCCTCTTGCTGATGGATCTGTTCATTTAAGTTCTACAAAAAGTGTTATCCGATCCTTGCTAACAAACGAACAAGGGCAATTTAGTTTTAAAAATTTAGCCAAAGGAGAGTACACTTTAACAGTAAGTTTTGTTGGATTTAAAACCATTTCAAAAAATGTGGTTATTGGTGATGCCGGTATTGCTGATATGGTTTTATTAGCCGAACCAGCCACTGTTTTAAATGGTGAAGCCCTTGTACAAGCAACTCGTGCTAAAGAAAACAGCGCTACCACTTTTACTAACATCAACAAGCAAGAGTTGGCCAAACAAAATCATGGGCAAGATTTACCATTTTTGTTAAATCTTACACCATCAACGGTTATTAACTCTGACGCTGGCGCAGGAATTGGTTATACTGGAATTCGTATTCGTGGTATAGACCCAACAAGAACCAATGTTACCATAAACGGTGTGCCTGTTAATGATGCCGAATCGCATGGAACATTTTGGGTTAATACACCAGACTTGGCCTCATCAGTAGAAAACATTCAAGTGCAGCGTGGTGTTGGTACTTCAACAAATGGTGCTGCGGCTTTTGGAGCAAGTATCAATATTCAAACAGATGGATTATCGCACAAACCATTCGCTGAAATCAGTAATTCATTTGGTTCGTTTAACACTAGAAAACATACAGTAAAGTTTGGAACCGGTTTGTTAGATAATGGATGGGCTTTTGATTTGCGCCTATCCAAATTAAACTCAGATGGATTTATAGATAGAGCTTCATCTGATTTAAAATCATTTTTTACTAGTGCAAGTAGGTATGGTAAGAAGAGCCTGTTTAAGGTAAATGTATTCTCGGGTAAGGAAATCACCTATCAAGCATGGAACGGAATACCCGAGCCTCGTTTAAGAAATAATGTAGAAGGTATGATTGAGTATGCCGCTTTGCTTGGAACAGACCTTGATCATTTACTTAAATCAGGAAACAGAACTTACAATGAATTTACCTATAAAAACCAGGTAGACAATTATCAGCAAGACCATTACCAAATGTTTTATACCTATTTGCCCAATAAATATTTAAAACTAAACATTGGTGCTCACTATACATACGGCCGTGGCTATTATGAAGAATTAAAAGCTGGAGAACGTTTATCAAAGTATAAATTAAATGATGTTATTATTGGTAACGATACGGTGAGAAGAAGCGACATTGTTAGAAGACGTTGGTTAGATAACGATTTTTATGGTGTGGTGTTTTCTGCCATATATGAGAAAAATAAGTTAACAGCCACATTTGGTGGTGGCGCAAATGTATATGAAGGTCGTCATTTTGGCGAATTGATTTGGTCGCAGTATGCGAGCAATAGTTTTTTAGGAACCCGTTTTTATGATGGTAACTCAACTAAAAAAGAAGTGAACTTTTACGGTAAAGCAAACTATCAGTTCACCGATAAACTTAGCTCTTTTGTTGATTTACAAGTTCGCTCAATCACTTACGATTTAAAGGGTGTTGATTTAAATGGATCAAGTTATAACTCATACGATTTTAACTTAAACTATTTCTTCTTTAATCCTAAGGCGGGTTTGTCTTACGCGTTTAATCAGCGTACCAATGTATACGCGTACTTTGGTATTGCTAATCGCGAACCGGAACGTAAAGATATCATACAAGCCAGTATAAATAATGTACCAACTGCTGAGCGGTTATTTAATTATGAATTAGGTTTTAGAAAACGTATAAAGAAGTTTAGTGTTGAAGCCAACGCCTATTACATGGATTACAGAGACCAATTGGTTAACACAGGTCAGATTAACGATGTTGGCGCATATAATCGTGTAAATGTAGCAAGCAGCTATAGGGCAGGTATTGAGTTTGCAGGTGGTGTACAATTGTTGAAGAAAATTCGTTGGCAGGCAACTGTAACTTACAGTCAAAATAGAATCAACCATTTTACAGAGTTTGTTGATGACTGGGACAATGGCACACAATTAAAGGAAGTACATCATAATAAGAAAATAGGTTTCTCTCCAGACTGGATTGCATCATCGGTATTAAGTTATACGCCTGTTAAACAACTGCAAGTTGATTTGATTACCAAATATGTTTCAGACCAATACTTAGATAACACACAAAATGAGAAGAGGAAATTGGATGCATTTTTGGTTAACGATATCCGGATTAACTATGAGCTACCGGTTACTTTTATGTTTAACTCTATTCGTTTGGGTGTGTTGGTTAATAATATACTTGATGAAAACTATGAACCGAATGGTTATACTTTCAGCGGTATAACCGGAGGTAAGCGATACGACTTTAACTATTATTATCCACAAGCAGGCACTAATATTTTAGCCA
>JBFYQC010000106.1:0-3745 GCA_041302975.1 Bacteroidota bacterium | reverse complement strand
TCACGCATTACCGGATCCATAATTTGTCCTTCATGTAACCAGTTACCATAAAACTGTGCCAATTGATCTTTCCAATTTAACTGCCACTTGGTTAACACATGTTTTTCAAGTGCATGATGCGCTTTTAAAATAACCATGGGCGCTGCTGCTTCAAAGCCAACACGTCCCTTAATGCCAATAATGGTATCGCCAACATGGATATCGCGTCCAATGCCATACGCACCAGCAATGGTTTGTAAATATTGAATGGCTTTTGTTGGATGATCAAAACGTTTGTCGTTAATCATGGTTAATGCACCTTTTTCAAAATGCAAACTCACTTCTTCAGTTCCTGCAGCTGTTACCTGTGTTGGCCATGCAGATTCAGGCAACATGCCTTTAGAGGTTAATGTTTCTTTACCACCAACACTGGTGCCCCAAAGCCCTTTATTAATTGAATATGCCGCTTTTTCAAAGTTCATGTTAACCCCCTTAGACTTCAAATAGGCAATTTCATCTTCTCTACTAAGTTGCATATCTCTAATTGGGGTAATGATGGTAACGCCAGGAATCATGATATGAAAAACCATATCAAATCGAACCTGATCATTGCCAGCACCTGTACTTCCGTGCACCACCGCTGTTGCATTCATTTTTTTAGCATGTTCAGCAATATGGAGTGCCTGACTTAAACGCTCAGCACTAACACTGAGTGGGTACGTGTTGTTTTTAAGCACATTACCATAAATCAAATACTTGATAATGCTATCATAGTAAGAGGTAACAGCATCAATAGTCGTATGTGTTTTTACGCCCAAATTATAAGCATGGGCTTCAATATTTTTTAATTCTTCTTCCGAAAAACCACCAGTGTTCACAATTACACTATGTACTTCATAGCCTTTTTCGTCGGTTAGATATTTGACGCAATAAGACGTGTCTAAACCTCCGCTAAATCCGAGTACCACTTTATCGCCCGCCTTTACTTGATGTAATTCAGTTCCCATTTTATTATTTTTTTTCGATTGAATGTTTATTGCTTGTATTCTTTTCTTTTTTCCTAAACCATTGTAACAAACTACTTTGCTTGAGTTTCATAAAGCGTTCGTAAATTTTGGAATTACTTTTAAATTGTGCAGACGTTTCTTGTGTCGTGTAGTGATCGGCGGGGTCATATAACATAGCCGTACACATACAGTTTTTTCGCTCTTTACTTTGCAAAATTTCATAGTTGACGCAGCTTTTACAACCTGCCCAAAATTCTTCATCATCTGTTAATTCACTATAGGTAACAGGCTCGTAACCCAAGTCACTATTGATTTTCATAACAGCAAGCCCCGTTGTTAAACCAAATATTTTTGAATTTGGATACCGCTCTTTTGATAAATTAAAAATGGTTTGCTTGATGAGTTTTGCAACGCCACTTTTTCTGTGCGCAGGTGCTACAATGAGTCCACTATTGGCAACAAATGTTTCGTGCCCCCAAACTTCTATATAACAAAATCCTACCCATGTACCATCTTGTTCAATAGCAATGACCGCCTTACCCTCTTCCATTTTTTTTGCAACGTATTCAGGACTTCTTTTGGCAATACCAGTACCTCTGGCTTTTGCAGAAGATTCCATTTCGTCTGTAATGTTTTGAGCATATGTAACGTCGCTAGCATTTGCTACGCGAACAATTATTTTTTGTTCCAACGCCTTCAATTAAAATTGTAGAAAAAGAAAATGAAAAATTAAACTGGGGATTTTTTCACTGATAGGGGCAAGTGCCAGTTGCTCGTCCTATCAGCATCCACGTCGCGATCGGACCACATACCTAGCCACAGAAACAGTTCCCAAACAAATAGAGGTTGGGATGTTTATTGAGTTTCTGTATTGAAAAGTCATTTTCACCTAAGCGTATTGATTTCTTTTGAAGGTGTAAAAATAGGTTAGTTTGCAGTAAAATAGGGGGTTTTCCACAAAAAATCCTCATTTTTACTAACAGGCGTAAGCATTAAAAAAGGCTACTCGGTTTGGAAGTAGCCTTTTTGAAATAGTATAGTTTGGGTTACATGCCACGGCCTCTAAAGGTGCGCATCATATTATTCATTTGACGCTCTGCCCCTGGCATTTGCATCATTTTCATCATTGGATTTTGAGGCCCTTGTGCTGCTCCAAATTTGCGCAAATTATACGTAAAGCTAATCATGAAGTAACGCTTTAAAACGCGGGTTTGTAAGTCTTGGATATAATTACTAGTAACGTTTCTAGAAATACTTATGTTTTGATTTAATAAGTCAAACACATAAAACTTTAATTCACCTGCCTTATTTTTTAGCATTTGTTTAGATAAGCTAGCATTCCAAAGTGGAATACTTGTATTAAAACCTTCACTTCTTCCCGCATTATAGATATAATCAAAGTCGGTAGATAAAACCCAACCGCTCTTCGAATAAATGGTTGCTTCGGCAGAAACCGTTTGACTAAAAAAGTCTCCATTTTGTTGAGGCTGTAATGTATATCTAGCCATTGTCAAATTTGAATTAGAAGAGAAATTCATATCAAACCCTTCTTTGATATTGGTGGTCCAAGAAATCGTTCCACCCAAATTGGTATTGCGTGTAAAATTACTAATGCTATTTACCAGCGTTTGGGTTTGATTGCGTGAAACATTCGCCATTAAGTTTAAATTACTCTTTGGCTTTTTAATAGGGAATCCATAGTTAAAAAATCCATTGATATTATACGTTCCACTTAAGTTTACCGGCTTAATGGTTTGTACACCGCCGCCAGATATTGTAGTTGAATTTTGTATATCGTTTTCAATAAAACTGCCACTCAAGGTTGCGAAGATTATTTTTTGTGTAAAAATATCAAAGGAGTTAAATAGAAATCTAAATGAATGCGAAAACTGTTGCTTTAAATTAGGATTACCCGTTCTAATAAGGAGTGGATTGCTGTTGTCAATAACAGGCTGCAACTGCTCTGCACTGGGTTGTGCCGTACGTCCATTATAAAACATTCGCAAGTTTTTAGATTTTGTAAAATCGTATCTAAAGTTTGCAGAGGGAAATAAGTTTACAAAATGTTGCTTTAAATTAACATTGGTACTAATATTTTTACTTACTAAATCCCCCACTTGCAATCCAGATCCAATGCTAAAATTATATTTAGCATTTTGAATGCGGTAATTGACAGTAACCCTATTTGCACTGAATGTGTTTTCAAAAATATTGCTCAAATTAGGAACAGCAATATCATAATCAGTAGTTGCTTTATTATAGCCTAGTGTTGATCTTCCTGAATTATTAACATTACTAGAAATGTTATAATTTAATTCTATAAGCTTATTTTTTCCAATAGGTTCTGTGTAAGACAAAGTAGCACTATTGTTTTTGCCATCGCGGTTAGTGGTATATATTTGATCTAGTGTATCAGTGTAGTTGCGTGATGGTAAATTAAACTGATTTTGTGACCAGTTACTTCCAGACCCATCGTTGGTGTTATAACTGCTATTTAAACCAATAGAATAGGTGCGGCCTTTTTTAGCAAACCGGTGTCTAAATGTTGCTTCTAAACTTCCGTTAATACCTTCGTTATCTCTTACCGAATTAACGCGTGAGCTATTTAGGCTTGTAAGTTTACCACGGGTAGAACTTGTTGTTTGAAAGGTTTCAGAATGTGTATTTTGAAAACTAATATTAGGTCGAATAATGAGCGTATTACTCGTATCAAAATTGGTTTCGATATTGAAATTGATACGGTGATTTTTATTATTGGT
>JBFYQC010000105.1:0-4322 GCA_041302975.1 Bacteroidota bacterium | reverse complement strand
TATGAAGGATTCTATACGGCAAATGAGATTTTTGCGTAACAAGTAAGTGCAGTTGTATTTGCGCTGGATTTATGTAAGCAATCCGGAAATGAAGCGCAGCGTAATGGCTTGGATTGCGTGGGATACAACGAGCGTAACTTGTAGCGAAAATCTCATAAGCCTTGAATTTTTTGCTAACTTTTTGTTTCAAGACAAAAAGTTAGGCGGTTTGGGGTGCAACCCCAAGAAAATGAGAAAGAGATTGTTTTAGCTATAAATGTGATAGACTTTCATTAACATTGAGTTATGAAACAAATTATCATATTACTCTTTGTAACACTCGTTTTTTCGTGCACTAAAACCGATCCTGAAATTAAACTGACCAAAATAGAAGGCGAATACACTTGTACAGATGTTTTTAATTCCAGAACCCTTCGTCAGAATGTTGGAGATTCATTCCCTCATTACGTGTATAATAACTATTCAAAAAATCGAACAATTGTTGTTACTAATCAGGAAAACGGCAATTATCTGGTAGATCAAAACCTGTTTCACTTCAATTATCCACTTGGATACAGCCATGTTACAAAATCGCAGGGAGGAATTTCAAGAGATTCATTGTATGTAGACGGGGTCATGTTTTTTCTTAGGCGACAAAGTATGACAGGAGACGGAGAGATGGATCAACTGATTTTGGGAGAAAAGATTACTCAATAGCTTCTGAATTCACATAAGTGAAAGAAGAGAATCAACAATAATGAATGATGAAGTGGACGGGAACCACAACACTGGAAATAAATCTGCCAACATCTAATTTCCAGCTTCTAACTTCTAGCATTACGCCCCGTTTGGATATTTAAAATAAATGCCTCATATTTGCACCCCGCTGAACAGGAGACTCAGCGGATTAACATTTTAACTAAAAAATATTATGTCAGTAAAAATTAGACTACAACGTCATGGTAGAACCCATGCACCGTATTATCACATTGTGGTGGCGGATTCACGTGCTCCGAGAGATGGTAAATTCATTGAAAAAATTGGAATGTACAATCCAACTACAGTTCCAGCAACTATTGAATTAAACATTGACTCGGCAGTAAATTGGTTAAACAATGGTGCGCAACCAACAGACACTTGCCGCGCTATCCTTTCTTACAAAGGAGCTTTATACAAGCATCACTTATTAGGTGGTGTGGCTAAAGGTGCTTTAACCGAAGAACAAGCTAACGCTAAATTCGAAGCTTGGGTTAACGATAAAGTTTCAAAAGTTGTTGCTCATGTTGAAAAAACTGCAACTTCTAAAGCCGATGCAAAAGCTGCTGCTTTAGCTCACGAAACTAAAGTAAAAGAAGCTCGTGCTGCAAAATTAGCTGAGAAATTAGCTGCTGCTGAAGCTGCTGCAAATCCAGTAGCTGAGGCTGAAGTAGAAGTAACTGAAGAGGCTCCGGCAACTGAAGAAGCACCTGCTGCTACAGAAGAAACCAACAGCGCTGAATAATTGCTAACTCAAACAACTTTGAAATCAATTCAAAAAAAAGATTTCATGGTGGCCGGTACTGTTGCTAAAACGCATGGTACAAAAGGTGAGTTAAAAATTGTTACCGATATAAAGGTTAAATTAACTGAATGGGCTTTTCTCGAAATTCGAGAGAAGCCCGTTCCTTTTTATATCGAACAAGCTCAATCGGCACACCATGATGAGTGGCTTGTTAAGCTACAAGACATCCACAGTATGGAGCAGGCCCAAACTTATGTGGGCTACAAACTATTGGTTCCTAAAACCAAAGGCAAACGCAAGCCAAGTGCAAGCGATTTTAATTTAACCGGTTTTAAATTGGTTGACATAAACCTTGGTGATATTGGCGAAATTGTAGCGACTGAAGAATTGCCACAACAAACCATGTTGGTTACCCATTACAAAGAACAACAGGTAATGATTCCAATGGTAGAGGCTTTTATACATGATGTGGATGAGGAGCAAGAAATTATATATTTAAATTTGCCGGAAGGCTTTTTTGAGTTGTACGAGTAACATCTTATCATTAAATACCAATAATATTCACCATTCAATGAATATAGATATTCTAACGTTGTTTCCTGATATGTTCGAAAGTCCTTTTGGGCATTCCATTATAAAACGTGCCGTAGAAAAAGAGTTGGTTGCTATTGGTTTACACGATATTCGCGATTACAGCCAAAGCAAACACCGCTCGGTTGATGATTATCCATTTGGAGGTGGTGCAGGAATGGTGATGCAGATTGAACCTATTGATTTGTGCATCTCTGCTTTAAAAGAAAAACACGCATACGATGAAATCATATACTTGAGTCCGGATGGTGAGTTGTTTGATCAAAAAATGGCCAATCAGTTGTCTACCAAACAAAACATTATGTTTTTGTGCGGGCACTACAAAGGGGTTGATGAACGAGTGCGCGAGCATTTGGTAACACGTGAGGTAAGTATTGGTAATTACGTGCTAACCGGTGGCGAGTTGGCTACAGCCATTATGGTTGATGCCATTGTGCGTTTAATACCCGGTGCCATTGGCGATGAGCAATCGGCATTAAGCGATTCTTTTCAAGATGATTTGATTAGTCCGCCAGTATACACACGCCCTGCCGAATACAAAGGCTGGAAAGTACCTGATGTGTTGTTAAGCGGACATCAAGCCAAAATAGAAGAGTGGAGGCACGAGCAGAGTGTTTTACGCACCAAACAAAGACGCCCTGAGTTACTTAATGGTAATAACGAATAGGAGAAAACACAACGTAATAAGGTTGTATTTAAATGGGTTGATAAGAATTGATAAGAAATTTTTGAAAAATATTTTTGTAATTTAAATAGAAGCTGTACTTTCGCAGTCCGTTAAAAATAAAACATTACCGTCATGAACGCAGTTGAGGCAATAAAATTAGTTGAAAGCGAATTTACCGCTGATAAAAACCTACCTTCTTTTATAGCAGGTGATACAGTAAATGTATTCTACAAAATTAAAGAGGGAGCTAAAGAACGTATTCAGCAATACCAAGGTGTTGTGTTACAAAGACGCAACGCAGGCATCAGCAGCACATTTACAGTACGTAAAATGAGCAATGGCGTTGGTGTTGAGCGTATTTTTCCTTTGTTTTCACCTAACATCGATAAAATCGAGTTAGTCAGCCGTGGTAAAGTACGCAGAGCGCGCTTATTCTACCTACGCGAACTTACAGGTAAAAAAGCCCGTGTTAAAGAAAGAAGAGGTTAATTTTTTCATAGTTGATTGTAAAACCCCGGTTCGCAAAAGCGTGTCGGGGTTTTTTATTAATTCAACCCCAAACCATTATTAACCACATTTACAAAATTTAAAATTGTTGATTTACCATTTTGGGATTACAACAGCCACCCTTATTTTGCAGCACAATGAGTACCGAGATAACAAAAACATACGCCCCACAACTAATAGAAGATAAATGGTATAGCTATTGGCTTACCAATAAGTTATTTAAAAGCACCCCCGATGAGCGCGAGCCTTTTACGGTTGTAATACCTCCACCTAATGTTACCGGAGTGTTACACATGGGCCATATGCTTAACAATACCATACAAGATGTTTTGATACGTAAAGCACGTATGCAAGGTAAAAATGCACTTTGGGTTGCCGGTACCGATCATGCTTCTATAGCCACCGAAGCAAAGGTTGTGCAAATGTTACGCGAAAAAGGCATCAAAAAATCAAACTTAAGCAGAGATGAGTTTTTGAAATATGCTTGGGAGTGGAAAGAGAAATACGGAGGGATCATTTTAAAGCAATTAGAGAAACTTGGTGCGAGCTGCGATTGGGATCGTACGCGTTTTACCATGGAACCTAAAATGAGCGAAGCGGTTATTGATACCTTTATTGATTTATACAACAAAGGATTAATTTATCGTGAGTTGCGCATGGTTAATTGGGACCCGCAAGGTAAAACAGCTTTGAGTGATGAAGAGGTTATTTTTAAAGATGTACAATCAAAGTTATATTTCATTAAGTACTTTTTAACCGAAAATTCGAAATCCGAAATCCAAAATTCGAATATTGAAAGTACAGATTATGTAGTTATTGCAACTACCCGTCCGGAAACCATTTTGGCCGATGCCGCCATATGTGTTAACCCGAACGATGAGCGCTTTAAGCACCTGGTGGGTAAACAAGTATTGGTACCATTTATAAACAGACCAATAACCATTATTGCCGATGAGTATGTAGATATGGAATTTGGTACTGGTTGTTTAAAAGTTACTCCTGCACACGATAAAAACGATTACGAGTTAGGTAAGAAGTATAACCTAGAGGTAATTGATATTTTAAACGAAGAAGGAT
>JBFYQC010000104.1:0-5172 GCA_041302975.1 Bacteroidota bacterium | reverse complement strand
CCATTAAGATGATTTTATTGAACAATTTTAATACTAATATTGAAAGTAGCAAAGTTACTCAAGATATTTAAGGCACTATTTAATCATTTTGTTTTATGGTGTTCTTGCTAAAATGCATTTGAAGGTTAGAATAAATGTATTACTTTAGTGTTTATGAAACAAACAATTAAATACACATTACTAATGTTTTTCCTTACAAACATTAGTGTAATTACCCAGGGTCAAACAATAAAATCAATAAGTCCAACTTCAGCTAAACACGGTGAGAATGTTGAATTATTCATATATACGTCAGGTACCAAGTTTATAACAAACAGGCCATTGGTAGTGCAAATTTCGGGCGGTGGTATTGTCTATGACTCTGAAATTTCAAAAGATAGTGTTTATGTTATTAACGATACTACCTTAAAGGTATTTTTCACCATTGCAAATGATATTATTCCTTCCAAGTATACTGTGTATGTTTATCCAGAACCGAGCGCAAGCAAAATGATAAGTCTAAGCCAAGGATTTACTGTTAATAACAAATACGGTGGAATTCCAGGCTTAAAATATGCTACCCCAAGAAGTGTTCGACTTGGTGATACTGCAGACGCTACGTTTATATTTAAATATGTTGATTTAACGGAGTGGCAAAATGTTGATCTGGCGTTTTCATTGCATATTGGGTTAACTGATACTACACCTCAAATTAGAGTATTAGCATATAGTGTAGTAAATGATACAACATTGACAGCACGTTTGTTTGTAAATCCAAACTGCCATACAGGAGGACATACTCTTATGTTAGGGTCAAGTAACAGCTTTCTTTTACGTGAATATACTGCTCTATATGTAAATCCAAATGTAACAGAGCCGCACATAGACAGTGTTTATCCTGAGCTAGTATTCCCTGGTGATACTGTTAATCTTTTAATAAAAACCAAGAATATTGTTATTGACACTACTGCTTGGCTTGGCCTTTTTGTTGAGAGAGTAAACACTCTAACTGGTACGCTCAGATTAGGGGGACAAGCAATGCTACTAGATTCAAATACTATTCAAATCAAGATAATCATACCTATGAATGCAAAAAACTCAGATTGTGATTTGTATCTATACTATAATAAGAAATTGCTGAAAGAATACGCAAGATTAATTGTACAATCGCAAAATCAAACTAGTGTTGGTGTATTAAGCACAGATTTAAATAATGAATTTACATTGTATCCAAACCCCGTTAACGATATTTTATACATAAAATCTACAAAAAATGTCAATACATTGAAAATCATTAACTTAATTGGGCAAGTTAATGTCGTATCTAATGAAAATGTGATTAAACAAACCGATGGAATTTCTATTGATGTTAAATCACTAAACTTAACTTCTGGGGTATACTATCTTTACCTAAGTACTGGTGAAGAATTTATTTATAGGAGAATAATTATAGAGTAATAGGAATGGATAATTGACATGCTCATCCTAAATGGAATATATGATTGATAGGTTACCTGTTTATCGGCTTCCTATCAATCATTTAAATATATTTCTTATTTCACTAAGTTAACCATACTCATTTCTAATCCTTTTTTCAATAAACCATTACGTTTAGGATTGAATTGATTTAGGCGCATTAATGCTTGACGAATAGTTACTGAAGCATCTTTAAAAATGGCTTCATCATTTAATTCAAAGTTTTCGCTCATGCAATAAGCAAACGTACGTGCCATACCGCAGTTAGCAATAAAATCTGGAATAACTGCAACGCGATCATCTGCATTATTACCAATTGGTCCTAAGAAAATTTCGCTATCAGCAAAAGGTACGTTAGCACCACATGAAATTACATCTAAGTCATTTTCAACCATAATATCTAATTGCTCTTGCGTTAGCATACGAGATGCTGCTGCAGGAATAAAAATATCAGCTCCAATACTCCAAATTTTTTGGTTGATTTCATCGTAAGGCATAAACGCAAATCCCATTTTAGCACAAGTAGCTTGTGATAATTTATTGCCATCACGCTCAATAAATAATTGCTTAATTTGGTCTTTGCTAAACCCTTGGTTATTTAGTAATCCACCCTCACGATCAATAATACCAACAATCATTACATCCATTTGTGATAGATAGTAAGCAGCGGCAGCGGCTACATTACCCCAACCTTGAATAATGGCACGTTTGTATGAAAAATTTGGACCCCAGAAATCGTAGAAATGACGAACAGCCTCAGCAACTCCCCAACCTGTAATCATATCAGCTACTAAATATTTTTTAGTAGTATCTGGAGAGAAACGCGCATCATCCAAAACTTTGGAAACGCCATTGCGTAAGTTATTTATACGCTTTTGCTTTTCAGTTTTGTCTACTTTAAAATGTCCGTTTACTACACCTTCTTGTGGGTGTAATAAACCATATTGTTCGGTAATTGGAATTACTTCGTGAATTTCATCTACGTTTAAATCGCCACCAGTACCATAATAGTTTTTAAGTAACGGCATTACAGCTTTATACCAGCGCTCTAAAACTCCTTTTTTACGGGGGTCGGCAGGGTCAAAATTAATACCTGATTTAGCACCACCAATAGCTGGGCCCGCAACAGTAAATTTAATCTCCATGGTTTTGGCCAATGAAGTAACCTCGTGTTTATTTAAACCTTTCCGCATACGAGTTCCTCCACCCGCTGCACCGCCACGTAAGGAGTTTATTACTACCCAACCTTCGGCATCGGTCTCGCTATCTTTCCATTCAAAAACAATTTCAGGTTGTTTTTCCTCGTAACGTTTAATCAGTTTTTCTATTTGTGTCGACATAATTTTTATTTACAATAATGGGTTGCAATTTACAACGGGTAAGTTAAAAAAGCAGATTAGAAATAAAAATCAGTTAATTGGGTAATAAAAAACCCGCTTTACAAATGGTAAAGCAGGTTAATGGTTTGATAATGTAATGGTTATTCTTTTACGAGTTTGCGTTTAAAGATTTCACCATTTTCATCTTCTATTTGTAAAACATACACACCAGATGCAAGTGAGGTTATATCCATACTTGCTTTTGGTTTATTGGGCTGCAGGCGGTCAATTAAAATTCCATCAATATTGTAAATCGAAATTCCAGTAATAGTTCGGTTATTATTTAACTCAATAGTTAGTATTTCTGTTGCTGGAATCGGATACATTTTAACTACATCTTCTGTTTTTTCTTCGTTCTGATTAAAATTAACCAAAAGCACTTGTGAGTATTCAAAAGCACTGTTAATATCAATTTGCTTTAAACGATAATAGTTTATGTTATTAGGATTGTTGTGTGTTAATGTATAATTGGTTAACACATTGCTGTTACCTTTAGCATTAACCACACCAATAGTTTTAAAGTTACGGTTGTCTGTTGCGTGTTCAACTTCAAACTTGCTACTGTTACGTTCTATTGCTGTTGCCCAATTTAATTGTACTAGGTTGTTATTTGTTTTTTGGGCATTAAATGAAACCAATTTTACAGGTAATTGATTATTACTAGCCACCACAATATAAAATCTGTTAAAGCCAAATGTAGCTGGTGTGTTTGTGCTGATGTTAAATGTGTAGTTGCTATTTTGTTTCAAATCAATCACGTTGTTGGTGTAGTTATCAAACAATAAAACTTGGTCTTGAATGGCAATTTTATCGCTGTTTGTAAACTGCATGGTGTACGATCCACTTGAACCACTAACGTATAATTTAATGGTATCGTTTTGTGTGGTTAATGGTCGAGTTGATAGAGCCAAATGAATACTATCATTACCCCATGCACTAATCACTATAGGAGAGCTTAGTTTTACTACATCATAAGCATCAAAATTAGAGGTTGATCCGTTCATGTATTTAATCAACAAATCATCAGCATTCAGGGCATCACGCATTAGCTTAATTTTAAATGCACCTGCTTGTTTTGATTTAAAAAGTTGTGTAGGAGCATCGTCTGCTTTGAATGATTCTTTGAAGGTTATGCTGGCACCTGTACCCGTTGCTTTAACCCAAAAACCTTGTGATTCAGATAGTATACCATCTGTAATGGTTCCTTCACTTGATAAAGTGTTGTAAAACTTATACGTATTTTCTATTGGATCAAGCACCCAAATAGTAGGCTCGATATTAGTGTAGTTTGTTCCGCTGTTTCCAGATCTTCCTGTTTCATGGAAGGTTTTCCAATCAAATGGAGATGGGTATGGATTACCAATTAAATTCCATCCATCGTTATTTATGTTTCCTGAATTTGTGAATGTAACCGGCATAGTTATATCGCCCTTGTTAACTGGCCCTGTTACATTTAAAGTAACGGCATTTTGATTTGGATTGGCATTGGTAATACGATTAATATCGCTTCTATCACCTCTAATAAACAATCTATAACCACGACCTGGAGCTAACACATGAGATGTATTTGTAGGTATGGCCCAGCCAGTGTTTAAATCACCAGAAGTTAGAGATTCGTTATACCAATATATACCAGGGGCATTACTAGCGGTAGCATCAAACCCGTTTGAGTTGGTTGTACCAATTGTAGTTCCAGTTCCTGGCCCAGTAATAAAAATTTCATTTCTCCAATCTTCAATGGTAGCATTGGTTACAGGACTTGATACAAACCTCCATCTTCTTGCGCTTTCGGGTATGTAACGCTGCACCGTAACATTACCTGTTATGTAGCTGCCAGTGCCTTCTCCTATTCTTGCTGTTTTTGTGCTGTCAGAGATAAGAACCAAGTTGCCATTTGCATTAATTGTACCAGATGTTGGAATAACAGCATTAGATACACGTAATTCATTTCCAATTGTAGTAGTTTGTGCACCGCTATTATTAGTAAGTGTGTTAATTCTATTTGTGGTGTTTAGAACAGATTGGTCGAAATTTATTGTTCTTGCGTTACTACCGTTTAATGTTAAATTTCCGTTTCCACTTGATTTTAATCCCTCACTTACGGTGTTTACAATTGGACCTCCTATTGTTAGTGTAGTGTTGTTAAAATCTAGTTTTCCAGATGTTAAAGTTAAAGTTCCGTTTATAATCAAATTATCCACTGTAGTTTTTGTACTACCACCGCTAATGGTTAGGTTATTGTAAGTACCTCCCGTAATAGTTTGTTGAGTTGCACCTGAGTATTCTATTGTTCCATTCCATGTTTTTCCGGCTGGAATAGGTGAAGAACTTACCAAGG
>JBFYQC010000103.1:0-12269 GCA_041302975.1 Bacteroidota bacterium | reverse complement strand
TCTCTTACTATCTAAACCTTGGTATAGATAGGCAAAATCAATATCAACAGTAGTAATTGCAGTAAACTTATTTTGTTTAAATTCTAGGTTGGAATCAATGTCCAATAGTTGTTTTCTAAGTTCTTCGCACCAATGCTCAACCAACGGAAATTGAAGGAAATGATATTTATGAGCTAAGCTATTTTTAGCTTCAAATCGTCCATGTTCATCTCGCTCTAATATAGTATATTCTTCATACCTGCTTAATAAATAAAACGAAGCTGCAAATAAATCAAATGGTATTTGGCTTTGTGTATTGGGCCATAAAATGGTATGCCAACGCTCGTTTTTTTTAACTTCTACATGTTGGGCGGTAATTTTATTTTCTAACAGCAAACCTTGCGGTATAATCTGTAGGCTGTTGGGTTGTTGGGTTGAAGTGTAATTAATTTTTGCTCCGTTTGTAGCATTAAACTCATCAACATTGGTGGTAACAGTATATCCTATACCAAGTCGTTTACCCAGTAGTTCCGTTAAAATGTATTGTGACCTTTCGGTTTGGTGTGTTATTAATACGGTGACCAATATTACTTTATTTGTAATGCAATTTAATAGCAGTTAATAACAAATCGTAATGTATAGGTTATTATTTAAGGATAAAGGATAATGGGTAGGGTCATATTTCTTTGTTTGCAATTGATAAGCAGTTGTTTATCTTTAATTTTTTAAAACTATATAAAGCCCTTAATTTGCGACAGATTATGAGCGAAGAAATATTTAAAAAAGTAGTTAGCCATGCCAAAGAATATGGCTTTGTTTTTCCTAGTAGTGAGATATATGATGGACTTGGTGCTGTATATGATTACGGGCAAAATGGTACCGAATTAAAAAATAACCTACGACAATATTGGTGGAAAGCCATGGTGCAAATGCATGAGAATATAGTGGGTATTGATGCTGCTATTTTTATGCACCCCAAAACATGGAAAGCTAGTGGCCACATTGACGGTTTTAGCGACCCCATGATTGATAACAAAGATAGCAAAAAGCGTTATCGTGCTGACCAGTTATTAGAAGATAAAATTGCCAAATACGAAAAAGATGGTAAAACCAACAAGGCCGAAGAGTTGCAAGCAGCGCTTGATCAAGCCTTGTTAGATAATAACTTGGTACAACTAAAAACATTAATTGAACAACATGAAATTGCTTGCCCAATAAGTGGAACACGTAACTGGACTGATGTACGCCAATTTAACTTAATGTTTAGCACCGAAATGGGTGCTATGGCCGAAGATGCTGATAAAATATACTTACGCCCCGAAACTGCGCAAGGTATTTTCGTAAACTTTTTAAATGTACAAAAAACCGGCAGAATGAAAATACCTTTTGGTATTGCACAAACAGGTAAAGCTTTCCGTAACGAAATTATAGCTCGCCAATTTATCATGCGTATGCGCGAGTTCGAACAAATGGAAATGCAGTTTTTTGTTAGGCCTGGTACACAAAAACAATGGTACGAGTACTGGAAAGAAGCACGTATTAAATGGCATAAAAAATTAGGTTTGGGTGATGCAAACTATCGTTTTCACGACCACGTGAAATTGGCCCATTATGCAGATGCTGCAGTGGATATTGAGTTTAACTATCCATTTGGATTTAAAGAATTAGAAGGTATACACTCGCGTACCGATTTTGATTTAAAAAATCACCAAGAATTATCGGGCAAAAAAATGCAGTATTTTGATGCTGAATTAGACGAGAGCGGAAAACCTTATGGCAATTACATCCCTTATGTGGTTGAAACCTCAGTAGGTTTAGATCGCTTGTTCTTGTCGGTTTTATGTGCATCATACAAAGAAGAAGAAGTGGGCGAAGGCGATAAAAAAGATACCCGTGTGGTACTAACCTTACCTCCAGTGCTGGCACCTTACAAGGTGGCTATTTTTCCATTAACTAAAAAAGATGGTTTACCTGAAGTAGCACGTAAAATTATTGATGATTTAAAATTTGACTACAACTGTTTTTACGAAGAAAAAGATGCCATTGGTAAACGTTACCGCAGACAAGATGCCTTAGGTACACCTTTCTGCATAACTGTTGATCATGAATCTTTGGAAAATCAAACGGTAACCATACGTTATAGAGATACAATGGTTCAGGAGCGTATTCCTATTTCAAAAATTAAAGAAATACTGGCAACAGAAGTTAGCTGGAGTAAACTTCTGGCATAATTCACTTAAGCCCTTTGTAATTATTTTACAAAGGGCTTTTATATAATCATTATCAAAAAGCAAATTACATATACAGGATTAGTGAGTATTACATTGCTTTTACTTTTAATCGGTAATTTGCCGTTACCGTTTTGTGCTGTTTATACTTCAAGCGCTTGGGTTAACATTGCTTATCTATTAACACAGTCTGCTGGGAAATTAGGTACAATAATCATTATTTTGATTACTAGTTATTGTTACACAATTAGGGTTGAATCAAAAAGAAAAAAGCTAGGTACATTTATAAAATCTGTTGTTGCCATTACTACATTTATAGGGGTATTGGCCTTTATTAATGAACACTTAACTAAGCCACTGTTAAAAGAGGTGAGGCCAAGTCATAAATACATTGTTGAGCAACTTCACCTTCATCATCAACTCGATTCTGTTTATCAATTATCAAAAATTGATCGACAGCAATATTTTGAACAATTAGTTAATAATAACCTACAACGGTTTATCAAAATTAACGACAACGTTTTAACACATTGGAAAGAAGAAGCGGGATATTCATTTCCATCAGGACATTCGTTTAATGCTTATTTATTGGCAACAATTATGGCCTTTGGTCTATATCATGCTACCAATCAAAAATGGAATAAGTACTATTGGATTCCGTTTATTTGGGCTTGTTCAGTTGCTGCATCAAGGGTGGCTATTGGTGCACATTCCTCAATAGATGTTGTTACTGGATCGCTTGCAGGATTCATCATCGCATCAATTTTTATCTATTTCGATACCACACGAAAATTACTTATTCATAAAAAATACTGAGATGAAAATTTTATACGGAGTGCCTGGAGAAGGCATGGGACACGCAACACGCAGTAAAGTAATTATAGAGTATTTACTTCAAAACCATGATGTGCAAGTGCTAAGTAGTTCAAGGGCGTTTAAGTTTTTAAAAGCGTCTTTCGGTGAGCGTGTTCACGAAATTAAAGGTTTGCACTTTGCTTATAAAAATGCACAAGTGAGTAAGCTAGGTACTTTTTTGCTTAACCTAAAACATGCACCAGAAAGTTTAATTCATAATGTTTCCCAATATCTTATCATTAACAAAAACTTTAAGCCGGATTTAGTTATTTCCGATTTTGAATCGTTTACTAATTTTTTTGCCAAAGCCCATGACCTTCCACTAATAAGTATTGATAATATGCAAGTGATGAATAGGTGTATGTTGGAAGCGAAGATTCCGGATGATGAAAAAGAAAATTACAAATTAGCAAAAGCCATTGTAAAAACTAAGGTACCTAATTGTAACCACTATTTTATAACCAGTTTTTTTAGTGCCGATATCATTAAAAAAAACACCAGTATTGTTCCGCCAATTATCAGAAACGCCATTAAGGAGGCCAAGCCTACACAGGGAAGTCATATACTGATGTATCAAACATCCAGTTCGTTTGCCGAAGTAAGAAATGTACTTAAGCAATTATCAAACATAACTTTTTATGTGTACGGTATGAACAAGGATGAACAAGATGGTAACATCATTTTCAAACCATTTAGCGAGCAAGGTTTTATAAATGATTTGGCAAGTGCAAAAGCAGTAATTGCCAATGGAGGATTTTCTTTTATCAGTGAAGCGGTATACCTTAAAAAGCCAATTTATTCGTTCCCAATTAAAGGCCAGTTTGAACAATGGTTGAATGCAGCCTACATCGATAAATTAGGATTCGGACGGCATTTCTCCACCTTAAACAGTGATAGTTTAAAAGCATTTTTATTCGATTTGCCATATTTTCAATCTCAACTTAACCAATACAAGCAAGAGGGTAATGCGGTTTTGTTTAACGCTATTGAAGAGTGGATAGGAAACAACCTAAATAACTAAAAGTTATTTTGCTTCATGTTAGTTTTATTCCCCCCATTAATTGCTTTAACTTTGTTGTATGATGCCTGACGAAAATATAATTCCAATAGAAAATAAAGTTGCTAACAGTGGTTTAATTACTTTAAACCTCGAAGATTATTTTGATAAAGGCGAGCGTGTTGTGCTTGATATTAAACCGTGGCTTTTTATGGAGATGATTTTAAAAGAAAAGGATTTTAGGGAGCATGTAAAAAACCACGATTGGGCTCAATACAATAGTAAAAACGTAGCTTTTACTTGCAGCACCGATGCTATTGTGCCAACCTGGGCATACATGCTTTTGGCGGTTAACATCGAGGCTTATGCTAATCGATATGTGTTCGGTAACCTTGAAACATTAAACACTGTTTTATACCAAGATGCTTTGCAAAAAATCAACGTCAATGATTTTGCTAACGTGCGTGTGATAATAAAAGGATGTAGTGATGTGCCTGTGCCTGTAAGTGCCTATGTTGAAATTACGCATAAACTAACACCACATGTAAAAAGTATCATGTACGGTGAAGCATGCAGTAATGTTCCTATATACAAACGCAAATAAAGAGACCTTCAATAGCGTGAAAGCCTCTTTATTTAATATTATTTTATAGCAACTACGCTAATTTCTACGTTAGCATTTAGCGGTAGCCTTGATACTTGAACCGTTTCGCGTGCCGGAAAATTGCCGACAAAAAAGCTGCCATATGCTTCGTTTATTGCAGCAAAGTTCCCTAAATCAGTACAATAAATGGTTGTTTTAACTACATGGCCTAAATCCATGCCGGCCGATTGTAAAATCGCCAACACGTTTTCCATTACCTTTTTGGTCTCTGCGGTAATGTCATGCTGAATCATTTCTCCCGTTACTGCGTCTTTAGCTACTTGTCCACTGGTATACAATGTATTTCCAACCATTACACCCGGGCTGTATGGGCCAATTGGAGCTGGTGAGTTTGCGCTGGTAATTATTTTCTTTTCCATATGAGTTTGCTTGTTAAATTTGTTTTCAAAAATACAACCTACGCATGAAGATTTTAGTACGTGGAGAAAAAATAGTAACCAGCGAGTTAAAACAAAAATTAACAATGGCAGAAGTTACTGAAATACAAGACTCCGATTATCCGCAATTGGATTTAAGTTGCTTTGATATGATATTTGATTTAAGCATCGATGAAAATGCAAGTACCTTAAAATATTATGCTCCACTTAAAAATATTCCTGTTTTTGTTGGTGCTGTAAAAATTCAATTAGCTGCTTCAGCACATTTATATGGTCGCGAAATTTTATGCACGCTTATTGGTATAAACGATTTGCCAAGTTTTATTAACCGCAATTTAGCAGAGGTCTCGTTGTTGAATAAAATAGATGAATTGTCTTTACACCAAACCATGCAAAAATTAGGTTGGGAGTATAAGTTGGTTGAAGACCGTGTGGGTATGGTAACACCTCGCATCATCATGATGATTATTAACGAAGCTTGTTATACTTTACAGGAAGGTACTGCAAGTATGCAAGATATTGATACGAGTATGAAATTAGGCACCAACTATCCTTTTGGGCCGTTTGAATGGGCTGATAGAATTGGTATTCGACATGTATACGAAACATTAACTAGTCTATACGATGATACCCACGATGAGCGATATAAAATATGTCCACTTCTTAAAACCATTTACTTAAAAAATGGGTCTTTTTATAATTAACAGCAAACAAATTGAAAAAACTACTCCTCATATTCGGTTTGATGGCCTTTGCCACAACCTATGCACAAGAGCATTTTTGTGCCACGCATAAACAAAAATATTTTCAAAAATCATATGGTAAGGCCGCCAATACGCAGCAGTTATCCTTAATGAATGAGTACGATGTAAAGTTTCATCACATCAACTTAAACATCGAAAGAAACAGCACTATAATTAGCGGAAATGTGCGCACTATTGCACAAGTTTTGGTAAACCAATTGGATACTTTTGGCTTTGAATTGCACAGTAATCACACTATTGATTCTGTAATAAACGCATCAGGAGAAAAATTAACATTACAACACCAATTAAACTTTGCTTATGCAGTATTACCTCAATCGCTACAAAAAAATAGTTTGATTGACGTTACTATTTATTACCATGGTGATGCATATGTTACTGCAGGTGCTGCTATTGGTTCTGGTTTTACAACTGGTTCATCAACACGTTGGGGCAATCAAGCCACATGGAGCTTAAGTCAGCCTTATTCAGCTTACGAGTGGTTCCCATGCAAACAAGCGCTTCAAGATAAAATAGATTCGGTTTACACTTACGTTACCACTAGCAATGAAAACAGAGTTGGTGCAATTGGTGTGCTTAAAAATATTCTCAGATTAACTGGAGATAAAGCGCTTTACCAGTGGCAATCAACCCTTGCTGTAGATTATTATTTGATATCTGTTGCTGTTGCCAAGTATGTAGAATATAATACTTATGCTCACATTAATGGTGATTCCATGTTGATTCAGGATTACATTTACGATAATCCTGCAACGCTTACTACCTTAAAACCTGAGTTGGATAAAACGGCTCCAATGTTGGAAGGTTTTTCTAATTTGTTTGGTAAATATCCTTTTTGGAAAGAAAAATATGGTCATGCCATGGCTCCATTTAGCGGTGGTATGGAACATCAAACCATGACAAGTATTGGTATCATAAACTTTGGTATTGTTGCTCATGAGTTGGGTCACCAGTGGTTTGGTGATCATGTTACATGTAAAACATGGAAAGATATTTGGCTAAACGAGGGTTTTGCAACTTATTGCGAATACCTGGCATTAGAATTACTTAGCCCAAGTGAAGCTCCTGCGGATATGCTTGCTGTGCACAACACCGTAATGTCTCAGCCTGATGGAAGCATTTGGTTTGAGGATACTACAGATGTAAGTCGTATGTTTTCGTCTAGATTAACCTATAACAAGGCTGGTGCTTTTGTTCATATATTACGTTATGAGCTAAATAACGATTCACTGTTTTTTGCCATATTAAAACTATACCAACAACAATTTGCTTTTGGCACAGCTAGCACTTCCGATTTTAAAATATTATTGGAACAACAAAGTGGTAAAGATTTTACCCAAGTTTTTAATCAATGGTTTTATGGTCAAGGTTACCCCACATTTAATGTATCTTGGAATCAAATAAACGATACTTTGTATTTGGTATCTAACCAAACTACCAGCAGTACCACACCATTATTTATTACGCCTGTTGAGTTCAAAATAACGTTTGCCGGTGGCGATACAACCATACGTATAATGCAGAACCTAAACCAAGTATGGTTTAAAGTGCCCTTAAATAAAGCGGTAAGTTTAGTCACCATCGACCCAAATAATTGGATTATTAACCGTGGCACTGCAACAAAAGATGTAACCATAGTTGGTTTAAATGAATCAAACCAATATCAAACCAACATCAAAATATTCCCTAATCCGGCTCATCAACACATTCAAATTATTGGCGTAAACCCATCAAGCAAAGTACTGGTATTTGATGCATTAGGTAAAGTTCAAATATCAACTACATTAAAAAATAACAATTTAGACATCTCTGCATTGAATACAGGGATATATTGGGTTGAAGTAAAAGATGGCTCAAACCAAGGGTGTGTTAAGTTCGTAAAACAGTAAACTTTATTCATGAAAAAAATAACTTATTTATTGGTATGTATGCAATTGGCATTGGTTTCTTTTAGCCAAACACCAAACCACAAAGAAACTTTTAAACGTGTATATGACGAGGTGTTAACCAAAGGTCAGTGTTACCAAACACTCGATTATTTGTGTAACCAAATTGGTGGGCGTTTAAGCGGTTCGCCTCAAGCAGAACAAGCTGTTCAATACATGTTCAACAAAATGAAAAGTTATGGTTTTGATACCGTGTATTTACAACCTGTAATGGTACCGCATTGGGTGAGGGGCGAAAAAGAGGAAGCCTTCATAGCCAAAGGCCGACAAAAATTTGATGTACGCATTTGCGCTTTGGGTGGAAGTGTTGCTACTCCTTTAAATGGGATTGATGCAGAGGTGATAGAGGTAAAAAGTATTGCCGAACTAAAACAGTTGGGCAAAGAGCGCATAAAAGGTAAAATCGTATTTTTTAACCGACCAATGGACCCAACGCATGTTCATACCGGTGCAGCTTATGGTGGTGCAAACGATCAAAGAAGCTCCGGTCCTGCAGAGGCTGCAAGATATGGTGCTGTCGGAACGGTTGTTCGTTCGCTAACTTTAGCCAATGATGATTTTCCGCACACCGGAATGACCAAATATAACGATTCATTGCCTAAAATTCCGGCTTGTGCCATTAGTACAAAAGGTGCTGATGCATTGAGTAACCTTTTAAAATTAAAATCTGAAGGACAAGTGCGCATGTTTATGAAAATGAATTGCCAAACTTTACCCGATGCACTTTCTTACAATGTAATAGGAGAAATTAAAGGCAGTGAGTTGCCAAACGAAATTATTATTGCCGGTGGGCATTTAGACAGCTGGGACAATGGACAAGGTGCGCATGACGATGGTGCCGGCTGTGTGCAAAGTATAGAAGCCTTACGCCTCATCAAAACACTAGGACTAAAACCTAAACGTACCTTACGTGCCGTTTTGTTTATGAATGAAGAAAATGGGGTAAAAGGTGGGTTGGAATATGCACGCGTAGCTGCTTTAGAAACCAATAAAAAGCACATTGCTGCCATAGAAAGCGATGCCGGTGGGTTTACACCGCGCGCTTTTGGGGTTGATGATACCACCGCGGTAAAAGTTTTCAAGAAATGGGAGCCACTTTACAAGCCTTACAGCATTGACGAAATTCGTCAGGGTTGGGGAGGAGTTGATATTGGTCCACTGAAAAAACAAGGAACCGTTTTAATAGGTTATGTACCCGATTCGCAACGTTATTTTGATTACCACCACACCGAAATTGATACTTTTGATAAAGTAAATAAACGTGAGTTGGAACTGGGAGCAGCAGCGATAAGCACTTTAATGTGGTTATTGAGCGAGGAAGGTGCCGGAAAATAGAAAACTAAACTGCTCGAACTTAAGTACGTAAATGGCAATTTTGAAAATTTACGTAAAAAATTGCAAAAAGTGTTGCACAGTTTTGAGCAAGGCGTATATTTGCACCCACAAAAATTGTCCGATGGTGTAATTGGCAACACGTCTGATTTTGGTTCAGAAGAGTCTAGGTTCGAGACCTAGTCGGACAACAAACAGAAAGATGGGTGTCGGGTTTTTTCTAAAAAAGAAACCCGACATTTTTATTAAAACAAGGGTCCAACTGTCAATAAAACTAAAGCACCATGTCGTCACCACGTAATGAGGTAAAACTCTTCTCAGGCCGCAACTCCTTATTTGTTGCAGAAAAAATTGCAAAAGCTTATGGCAAATCGCTTGGAGATATTACCGTATCGCAATTTAGTGACGGTGAAATTCAGCCTAGTATAAACGAAAGTGTACGCGGTTGCGATGTGTTTTTCATCCAATCAACTTTTCCAAATGCAGATAATTTATTGGAGTTATTGTTGATGATTGATGCGGCCAAACGTGCTTCTGCTCACTACATTACAGCTGTAATTCCTTATTTTGGAATGGCGCGCCAAGATCGGAAAGATAAGCCTCGCGTAAGTATTGGAAGTAAAGTGGCAGCAGACTTGTTAAAGGCCGTGGGAGTAAGCCGTGTAATGACTATGGATTTACACGCACCTCAAATTCAAGGCTTTTTTGAAATTCCTGTTGATCATTTAGATTCATCTGTTGTATTTATTCCTTATATTCGCAACCTTGAAGAAACTAACCTTATTTTAGCTTCGCCTGATATGGGTTCATCAAACAGAACTAGAACCTTTGCCAGAGCATTAAACCTTGATATGGTTATTTGTGATAAAGAGCGTAAACGTGCCAACGAAATTGCATCCATGACCTTAATTGGTGATGTAAAAGGCAAAGACGTGATTTTGATTGATGATATTATTGATACAGGTAATACATTGGCAAAATCGGCACAAATGCTAAAAGATAAAGGAGCGTTAAGCGTTCGTGCCATGTGTACACATCCTGTTTTGTCGGGTAAGGCATATGAAACGATTGAAAACAGTGTGATTGATGAATTGGTGGTTTGTGATACCATTCCACTGAAGAAAGAGAGTAGTAAAATAAAAGTGTTAAGTGTTGGAGACTTATTTGCAGACGCTATCCGTAATGTTACGGAGTTTGGAAGTATCAGTTCTTTATTTAACACAGCAACCAAGTAATTCGCTTAAATAAATAATATAAATGTAAAGCAGAGGCCCTGCGAATTGGCCGAAGTTTTGCAAAAAACAAAACAAAAACAAAATGAAAACACTTGCCATGTTTGGTTATTTGCGGGACGGAGTGGGTAAATCAACTACCAAAGCACTTCGAAACGAGGGTAAAGTGCCGTGTGTATTGTATGGCGGAAACGAGAATGTAAACTTCTCAATGTACTCTGAAGATTTTAAAAACTTAGTGTACACTCCTAACACTTACAAAGTGCAACTTGACATTGATGGAAAAATTTACAAAGCGGTATTGAAAGATATTCAATATCATCCAGTAAATGATTCAATTCTTCATGCCGACTTCTTAGCTATCAGCGATGATAAAGAAGTAGAAGTAAGAATTCCTGTTAAGTTTATTGGAAACTCTGTTGGTGTGCGTGCGGGTGGTAAATTGGTGGTTAAATCACAAAAATTACGTGTTAAAACATTACCATCTAAATTACCTGATTACGTTGAAATCAACATCGAAAATTTAGAGATCGGTAAATCAATTAAAGTAGCAGATATTCCTGCTCAAGAATTTGCCATCCTTGAATCTCCAAACAATCCAATTGTTACGGTTAAAACTACCCGTGCTGCTCAAAGCGCTGCAACTGCAGAAGCATCAGGTAAAAAGAAATAATTATTTCTATAACTACTTAAAAATCCTGTACCAATTTGGTACAGGATTTTTTTATGCCTGCATAAAACATATTGCTTACTTTTTGGTAGCTTTAATCTTAACATACAAAAAACTAAACATTCAATATTATTATACTTGCACCATGAAATTTTTAATTGTTGGCCTCGGTAATATAGGAAGTGAATATGCACATACTCGCCATAATATTGGGTTTGATATTGTAGATGCTTTAGCCGAAAAGCACGGCAAAACATTTGCCCCCGATAGGTATGCTGATTATTGTATGGTTACCGTTAAAGGCAAACAGTTACACTTAATTAAGCCCACTACTTATATGAATTTAAGTGGTAAGGCGGTGCGTTATTGGATGCAAGAGTTGAAGCTTGATGCTAGCCAAATTTTTATTTTGGTGGATGATTTAGCAATTGATTTCGGAAAGATTAGAATTCGTGCAAATGGAAGTGATGCCGGTCACAACGGATTAAAAAATATAAACGAGTTATTACAAACCCAAAACTACCCACGTTTGCGCTTTGGTATTGGTAGTAATTATGCCAAAGGCCAACAAGTAGATTTTGTATTGGGAAAGTTTAACGAAGAAGAACAAAAAATCTTGCCCGATTTAATTAAACATAGCATGGATGCCATTGAAGCCTTTGCTTTTACAGGGCTTGAGCGAACTATGAATTTTTATAACAAGAAGTAAACAAAAAGGGCCTATTAAATCGGCCCTTTTTTATGAGTAAATTTTAAAATATTAGTTGGTTGATTTGATATACAATTCCTTCATCTGCTTCTCATCAATCGTACTTGGTGCATCAATCATGATATCACGGCCACTGTTATTTTTAGGGAAAGCAATAAAATCGCGTATTGAATCTGCTCCACCAAACAATGAACACAACCTATCAAATCCAAATGCAATACCAGCATGTGGTGGTGCACCGTATTGAAATGCATCCATTAAAAATCCAAATTGATGTTGTGCTTCTTCTGCTGTAAATCCTAACACTTCAAACATGCGCGCTTGTAAATCTTTATTAAAAATACGCACGCTACCACCACCAACTTCTACACCATTAATTACCATATCATAAGCGTTTGCACGCACCTGTCCTATGGTTTCAAAACTGTTTAGTAAATGTATATCCTCTGGTTTTGGTGAAGTGAACGGATGATGCATGGCAAAGTAGCGGTTCTCGTCTTCGTTAAATTCTAACAA
>JBFYQC010000102.1:0-9645 GCA_041302975.1 Bacteroidota bacterium | reverse complement strand
TTTCTTTGTTATTTAAACCATCAATAATTAACCCTAAATAACTGTTTAGTTCATCAACAGTTCCGTAGCTTTCAATACGCAAGTGGAACTTAGGAACACGAACGCCTCCAATTAATGATGTTTCGCCTTTATCTCCGGTTTTGGTGTATATTTTAAATGTCATGATGTGTTTTTGGTTTTAACCTCTAATTAATAAAACATTTTAGTGATTTGTTTATTAACCCAAGGAATGTTTCCAATCTTGATTAGCGTATTTATTAGACTAACCCTATCGCTTAATAACCGTTGCAAGTAATAATGGTTTTTAAAATTTCCCCACATTTTTTTGTACACACGTTCATCGTAGGCTTTCAAGGTGTTAGCACCAAAGTTATTTTGATCAATACTTTTAATAATTTGCTCTGCAGCAAATTTTCCACTTTCCATAGCTGTTTCAATACCTTCTCCACTGAAAGGATCTATTAACGATGCGGCATCACCACAAAGCATAAACCTATGGCCACTAATGTTATATTTTTTTGAACCTAAAGGTAGGCCAAATCCCTTTACAGCTTCCGATGGCGTTGCATCTTTAAATCGTTCGCGTATCTCAGGGATATTGTTAATAATTTCGTGCATGCTCGCTTTTAGGTCGATTTTATTCTTAGCAATGGTTTCGCTCAACATCCCAAAACCAACATTGGCTTCATTATTACTTAGTGGAAAAATCCAAAAGTAACCAGGTAAATAACCTTTTAAAAAATATACTTCTAATGCATTTCCTTCTAAACCTTTTATGTTACTGTAATATTGCCTAACCGCACCGCTATAATGTTTACGATCAACTTTAAAGTTGTTCAGTTTTTTGGCAACAACGCTATGCGCGCCATCGCAACCAACAATAACTTTTCCTCTAATAGTTGTTCCATCAACTAAAACAACTTCAGCAAAGTCTGCATTGGTATTCACATCTTTAAGTTTACTGTTTAGTATAATCTCATTATTTGGGTTTTGTTTGGCAATTTCAAATAACCAATTATCGAAGTCTTTTCTGCGTATACAATGGCCTGTTTTTGAAAAAGAGAAGGATAAACTTTTAAAATTTGGGCTGTATAATTTAGCTTGGGTAATGTTTGTTTTAGGTGCAAAATCCAATAAGCTAGTTTCTAACTCTGGGTCGATTTGGCGTAAAATGCGTTTAGCTACAGAGCTTACGGCATCACCGCAAATTTTGTCGCGCGGAAAAATGTCTTTATCAAGTAAAGCTACTTTTAAACCACTATTTTTCAGTGTAATTGCACAAGTTGAACCAGCAGGTCCTGCGCCAACAATAATTACATCAACCAGCTTTGTGTTATTCAATTTTTTGTATTTGAGTTGATGCAAGTATACAAATTCCAACAATTAATATACCTTACACAATAGTAATTAATAACAAGTAATTTGAATTTTAATTGCTGGTTTATTCTTGTCTTCAATTTAAAATATTAAACCTATTATTGTTTGATAGGTCATAAGTAAAGTAATAATTGATGCCTTTTATGAAAAAACATACACTGTTGTTAATGTTTATTTTGTTGATTAGTGAGGTTTTTGCGCAACGTTATTTCCCAGCAACAACCGGTAATGCATGGGAAACCGTTTCTGCGCAAAGTTTAGGATGGAATACGTCACGTTTAGATAGTTTGCATGATTTACTAGCGTTAAAAAAAACAAAAGCGTTCATTGTTTTAAAAAATGGAAGAATAGTAATTGAGGATTATTTTGGCTCATTTACACAAGATTCTGCATGGTATTGGGCATCTGCGGGTAAAAGTTTAACAGGTTTTTTAACGGGTATTGCGCAGGACCAAGGGATTATTAAAATCAACGATTCAGTAAGTAAATATTTGGGGGGAGGTTGGAGTAGTTGTGCCCCTGAAAAGGAAGGCTTGATTACCATTAAACACCAACTAACCATGACAAGTGGGCTAGATTATCAGGTCACTGATTTAGATTGCACTGATCCGACTTGTTTAAAATATAGATCGGATGCAGGCAGTTTTTGGTATTACCACAATGCTCCATATCACCTCATACATGATGTGATTGAAGAAGCCTCAAACAAAACAATACAGCAGTTTACAGCACAAAACTTAAGTGTAAAAACAGGTATTAGTGGATTATGGATTGATCATGTATTTTACTCAAAACCAAGATCGATGGCTCGTTTTGGTTTATTGCTATTAAATAAAGGGATTTGGTCAAACGATACGATATTAAAGAGTATTGGATACTACAACGAAATGACCAATACTTCTCAGCCCTATAATCAAGCCTATGGTTATTTGTGGTGGTTAAATGGTAAAGGCAGTTTTAAACTACCAGGATCTAATCTTACATTCCAAGGTAAAATATGTCCACCTGCACCAGATGGATTGTTGATGGCATTAGGGAAAAATGACCAAAAAATATACATATGGCCAGAAAGAGACATTGTAATTATAAGAATGGGCGAAGATGCAGATGGAGGAGGATTGGTTCCTATTGCTTTTGATACAACACTTTGGAATGAGTTAAACAAATTGATGGAAGTAGAATATACGAACATTAAAACAGACCCAAATATTAAAGATGAAATTAATATTTGGCCTAACCCTGCAAAAAAAGAGTTGAATTATACAATAGGCTTACAACACCAACCGTTAACTGTGTATCTACATAATAAGAACGGACAATTAGTATATGAGGAAACCTATAGATACCCAATGCTTCAAGGCCAAATTGATATTAGCAACTTTAGCGATGGTATCTATACCATACGTTTTACTTCAAACCATAAAACTATGGTTAAGAAATTTGCAATAAGTAATAATTAAATCATGCGTTTTTAAGAGAGATGATTTTGAAACCTACGCCATGTTCGTTTAAAATCTCTAACGGAGTAAATTCTTTTATGATTTTACGAAGTTTAGATAAGTACACATCTAAACACTTAGATGTATAGTTATCAGTTGTTCCCCATACCTCTTCCATTAATTTTTTACGTGTTACAACTTGATTTATATGGTCAAGCATTAACTTCATTAAGTGCGATTCTTTTCCACTTAATTTAATGGCTTTGTTTTCGTATGATATTAAACGTGCATTATAATCGAAGTTAAAATCTGGTGGTAGTAAATTGTTCAAGTCAACAATGGTGTCGTTTTTTTTACACCTGCGTATGATAGCTTCAACTCGTAACACCAATTCTCTTACCTGAAAAGGTTTCAATATAAAATCATCGCAACCATTCTCAAATGCTTGATATTTAACTTGTGTTTCGTGATTTGCTGTAACAAATAAAAAGGGCACATCATCAATAGCCTTAATTTGTGTACTTAGGGTAAAACCATCCATGTCGGGTAAGGAAAAGTCAAGTATACAAATATCAAACTGCCCCTTTCGAAAATTATCAATAGCCTCTCTTCCGCTCGAAAACCAACTTATTTGAGCGCCATTTCCATTAAATACAGCTTCTATTAAGCTGCCTATAGATTGATCATCTTCAACCAGAAGTACTTTATAAGACATTTGTTTCAGATTTGTTTAAAGGTTCACAATAATACTTGTTATTTTAGTGGCTATTCCATTAAAAACGCTAATCTTCACCATTTTTAAGAGAATTTTAGCATTCATTGAAATACATCCAGAACAATTTTACAATTTAACTGTTACACAAAAGTAGTAATCTTGTTTAGATTTAGTTTAAATAAATAATAAATTTGTGCTACGTTTGCACAACAAAATTATATGGCAGAAGAAGTAGATATTATAGATCAGGTGGTTGGTCAAGAATACAAGTACGGATTCACCACCGATATAGAAATGGAAACAGCACCTAAGGGCTTAACCGAGGACACCATTCGTTTTATTTCAGCAAAAAAGAATGAACCAGAGTGGATGCTAGAATACCGTTTAAAAGCTTTTAAATACTGGCAGGGTTTATCAACGCCAAATTGGCAAAATTTCAACTATCCAGCAGTTGATTATCAGGATATCATTTATTATGCTGCACCCAAAGAAAAGATTAAGTTAGATAGTTTGGATCAGGTAGATCCAGAATTATTAAAGACTTTTGAAAAATTAGGAATATCATTAAGCGAACAAAAACGCTTAACAGGAGTGGCTGTTGATGCTGTATTCGATTCTGTATCAATAGCTACTACGTTTAAGGACCAATTGAAAGAAAAAGGCATTATCTTTTGCTCAATGAGCGAAGCCGTGCATGACCATCCGGACTTGGTTAAAAAATATCTAAGCTCAGTAGTACCTTACACCGATAACTTTTTTGCCGCATTAAATGCAGCCGTGTTTAGCGATGGATCTTTTGTTTACATTCCTAAAGGCGTTCGTTGCCCAATGGAGTTGTCAACCTATTTCCGTATCAATGCCGAAAATACAGGTCAGTTTGAACGTACTTTAATTATTGCGGATGAAGGTTCGTATGTAAGTTACCTGGAAGGTTGTACTGCACCAATGCGTGATGAAAACCAATTACACGCAGCGGTGGTTGAGTTAATAGCATTAGAAAATGCAGAGATTAAATACTCTACTGTTCAAAACTGGTACCCCGGTGATAAAAACGGTAAAGGCGGTATTTATAACTTTGTTACCAAGCGCGGTATTTGTATGGGCGATAACTCTAAAATTAGTTGGACCCAAGTAGAAACTGGTAGTGCTATTACTTGGAAATACCCTAGTTGCATTTTAAAAGGTGATAATTCGGTGGGTGAATTTTTCTCAGTAGCCGTTACCAATAATATGCAACAAGCTGATACCGGAACTAAAATGATTCACATTGGTAAAAATACCAAAAGTAGAATAGTTTCAAAAGGTATATCGGCAGGTAAATCGCACAATACATACCGTGGGTTGGTTAAAGTAAATAAAAAGGCCGATAAAGCCCGTAACTACACGCAATGCGATAGTATGTTAATTGGCGATAGAAGTGGGGCTCACACCTTCCCATACATAGAAATTAACAATAAAAGTGCAATGGTTGAGCATGAGGCCAGTACCAGTAAAATTGGTGAAGACCAGATATTTTATTGCAACCAACGCGGTATTGGAACCGAAGAAGCCATTGGTTTAATTGTAAATGGTTTTTGCCGCGAGGTATTGAATCAATTACCGATGGAGTTTGCCGTTGAAGCACAAAAATTATTAGCAGTGTCATTAGAAGGATCAGTTGGATAAACAACACTAATTAATTAGTGGTGATAAAAACAAAGTCATGTTAGAAATTAAAGATTTAAAAGCAGAAATTGAAGGAAAAAAAATCCTTAACGGAATAAACTTGGTGGTTAAACCGGGTGAAGTTCACGCAATAATGGGCCCAAACGGTGCTGGAAAAAGTACCTTATCATCAGTATTAGCAGGTAGAGCTGATTATGTTGTAACTGGTGGCGAAGTTAGTTTTAATGGAAAAGATTTATTAGATATGTCGCCTGAAGACAGAGCTCGTGAAGGCGTGTTTTTGGCTTTCCAATATCCAGTTGAAATTCCGGGCGTAAGTACTACCAATTTTTTGAAAACCGCCATTAACGAAAAACGCAAATACTTGGGTCAAGAACCTATGGAAGCTACAGCATTTTTAAAGTTTATGCGCGAAAAAATGGAGTTGATGGAAATGGACAAAGCATTAACCAGTCGTAGCTTAAACGAAGGTTTTAGTGGTGGTGAGAAAAAACGTAATGAGGTTTTTCAAATGGCCATGTTAGAACCTAAGTTAACCATTATGGACGAAACCGATTCGGGCTTGGATATAGATGCATTACGTTTAGTATCTGCAGGTGTTAACAAATTAAAAGATGGCGAACGTTCTTTTGTAGTGATAACACATTATCAACGTTTATTAGATTACATCGTACCTGATTTTGTGCACGTGTTGTACAAAGGAAGAATTGTTAAAAGTGGTGATGCTTCGCTTGCTAAAGAGTTAGAGGTTAAGGGTTACGACTGGATTAAGACTGAAGTGGAACAAGAAGCTAACGCTTAATCCTAATCACATTAATTTTATTCAGAAACGGGCCCAATTTAGCTAACGTAGAATTAAGTATTTTAAAATACAACCATGTTATTAGAGACTATAAAAAAAGATTTCATTCAATATAAAGCACAAGCCGAACAAGGTGAGTTTTTAACCTTGCGTGAACAAGCTTTTGCCGAGTTTGAAAAATTGGGCTTCCCAACCACCAAACACGAGGAGTGGAAGTACACCAATTTGAAATCGATTACTGATAAAACATTTCAAAGCACTTGCGAAATAAAAAGCCTGGTTAACGAATTGTTTAATGCATCCATAGAATCAAAACTTACTGCCAACTTTTTGGTGTTTGTTAATGGTTCTTTGGTACACGAGTTATCAAAAATTATTGAGCAGGATAACAACATCGTTATTTCAAGTATAGCTGCTGCACGTAAAAATAATCAAACCATCTTTAACCAACATTTTGGCAAGTATGCCAAGGTGGAGGGTGAGGCCATGAATGCTTTAAATACGGCATTATTAAGTGATGGTGCTTTTATATTTGTACCTAAAGGTAAAACAGTAGCGCATCCTGTGGTAATTTTCAACATCAGCGATGCTTCTGATTTAAATGTATTGGCTCAACCGCGTAACTTAATTGTTGCAGAAGAAAGCAGCTCTGTTACTTTGGTAGAAACTTATTACGCTGTGGGCTCAAACGCCTCTTTTACTAATGTGGTTACCGAAACTTATGCAGGTAAAAACGCTCATGTTGAACATTATAAAATTCAACAACAAGGTGGAGAATCATACCAAAATAACTTTACCCAAATTTTTCAAGAGGCCGATACCAATATTAACCATGTTACTTTAACTTTAGATGGAACAATGGTGCGCAATAACCTTCATTTTTACATGAATGGTGAAAATTGCAACAGTTTACTTTATGGATTGTATGTTACCGATGAAAAAGATTTTGTAGACAACCATACCCGTGTTGATCATGCAAAACCAAATTGTTTTAGTGATGAAAAATATAAAGGCATTTTAAAAGATCAATCTACTGCGGTGTTTAACGGTAAGATTATGGTTCATTTAGATGCTCAAAAAACCAATGCTTACCAACGTAACCAAAACATATTGTTAAGCGATGATGCTACGGTTAACACCAAACCGCAATTAGAAATTTTTGCCGATGATGTAAAATGCACGCATGGTGCTACTATTGGAGAGTTGGATGAAGAGCCTATGTTTTATTTACGTAGCAGAGGTATTCCTGAAAATGTAGCACGCAAATTATTGTTAAATGCTTTTGCTGATGACATTGCTGAAAAAATTAAAATACCGGAGTTGGTTGCATTACTAGAGCAGCAAATAGACCAGAAGCTTTAAGGTATAATAAGTTTACTTTAAACGAAAAGCACATTCCAAAGGTTTATCATGTTATTTACTAATTAGTGATCATTTGGGTAAAACAATGAAAAACAATATAGCACATATTCGTTCGCAGTTTCCCATACTTCACCAAGAAGTTAACGGAAAGCCATTGGTGTATTTTGATAATGCGGCTACCACACAAAAGCCCAAGCAGGTTATTGATGCGTTACAACGATATTATGAGTTAGATAATGCTAACATACATAGAGCTGCGCACACTTTAGCATCACGCTCTACCGATTATTTTGAAGCCACGCGTAAAACCATACAACAATTTATAAATGCCAAAGAAGAAGCCGAGTGTATTTTTACCAAAGGTGTAACTGAAGGCATAAACTTAGTTGCACAAACTTGGGGCAGGGCAAATTTAAAGGCCGGAGATGAGGTGTTGATTTCTACTATGGAGCACCATAGTAACATAGTGCCTTGGCAAATGATTTGTGAAGAAAAAGGAGCAATATTAAAAGTAATACCCATAAATGATTCAGGCGAGTTGTTGATGGATAAGTTTGATCAACTGTTATCAACTCAAACAAAAATAGTAGCTTGTGTATGGGTAAGTAATGCACTCGGAACCATTAATCCTGTTGAAGAAATTATACAAAAAGCTCACGCTGTTGGTGCAAAAGTATTGTTGGATGGTGCACAAGCCTGCTCGCATATGCAAGTAGATGTGCAAGCTTTAGATTGCGATTTTTTAACCATATCATCGCACAAGCTATATGGCCCAACCGGTGTAGGTGTGCTTTATGGCAAACGCGAATTATTAGATGTCATGCCTCCTTATCATGGTGGTGGCGAAATGATTAAAGAAGTAACCTTCGAAAAAACTACCTACAACGAAATACCATATAAGTTTGAAGCCGGAACACCCAACATTGGAGATGTAATAGCTTTTAAATTTGCTTTAGATTATGTAAATGAGTTGGGTAAAGAAAATATAGCTGCACACGAAAATCAATTGATGAAACATTTTGTGGATGGCATTTACCTAATAAACCAAACCAACAACAACGCTATAACCTTAGTGGGAACGGCAACAAATAAAGTTTCGGTACAATCGTTTGTGATAAACAATATGCATCATTTTGATGTAGGGATGATGTTGGATGCCAAAGGAATTGCTGTAAGAACCGGGCATCATTGCACACAACCATTAATGCAACGTTTTAAACTGGAAGGTACCGTAAGGGCTTCGTTTGCTTTGTATAATACCACCCAAGAAGTTGATATACTGCTGCAAGCGTTAAGTTCAATTGTTAAATTTTCAAACAGATAATAAACCTTGACTACCAACGAAATACAAAACGAAATTATAGATAACTTTTCTTTGTTTGATGGAGACATGGAAAGCACATTGTTTTACTTAATGGATTTAGGTAAAAAATTGCCAACCATGACCGATGCGCATAAAACAGAAGATTATATTGTGAAAGGTTGTCAAAGTAAAGTGTGGGTTTTCCCTACGTTTACAGATGGTAAAGTGTATTTTGAAGCGGATAGCAATACCGAAATTACCAAAGGTTTGGTTTATTTGTTATGGAGTATTTGGAACACACAAACACCTGATGAAATTTTAAACAGTGAATTGTTTTTTATTGATAAAATTGGCATGAGTCGCATGATTGGGAGTCAGCGGAGTAATGGTTTTGCCAGCATGATTAAACAAATGAAATTGTACGCACTGGCCTATAAAACTAAAGGTGCATAGTGCTGTTTTGATATAGAACTAAAAATTGATAATATAAAAAGGCGAGAGCCAAATAGAGTTATGGAAGAAACGACTAAACCAACCAAAAACTTTGTTGATGTTCAAAACGAAGCGATTCAGGTAATACAAACGGTATACGACCCTGAAATACCGGTAAACATTTACGAGTTGGGTTTGATTTATGAGGTAAACGTAAACAACGATTTAGATATAGAAATCATCATGTCGTTAACTTCTCCTTTTTGTCCGGCAGCCCAAAGCATGCCTGCAGAAATTAAAGATAAACTACTTACCATTGAAGGTGTAAATAATGTGGAGGTAAAAATAACTTTTGATCCACCATGGAGCCAGGATTTAATGAGTGAAAGTGCTAAACTACAACTTGGATTTATGTAATAATTACAAAAGCCCCGATATACAAGTATTGGGGCTTTTGTAATATTTAGGTTAAAGCAATTTAATGTTTGTTAAGAAATAATAATTTGATAACTTTGATATTACGGAATGAAAAACAAATTATACACACTAC
>JBFYQC010000101.1:0-17191 GCA_041302975.1 Bacteroidota bacterium | reverse complement strand
GGTGCAACATTGCGTATTGTTAACTCATGTGATGTAGACTCTGGTGTTATTACCCGTGTTCGCCCACCTAAAGCACTAATACCGCGTTTTCAAGAAATGGAATACATACGAGCCTATGTCTTGGGCAAAATGGGTTGGAGTATGATTAACAGTGTTCCTAACGTATCAGGTGGATTAGGAATGTTTGATAAAGAAATTGCTATTCAGGCTGGAGGATATGATGGAAAGTCTTTTGCAGAAGATATGGATATGGTTACACGTATGTGCACATACATGCGTAACAATAAAAAGAAATATATTATAAAATATATACCAACAACACAATGTTGGACTGAAGGGCCGCCTAACTTAAAAGTTTTTAGTAGACAACGCACACGTTGGGGTAGAGGATTATTTGAAATTATGGTAATGCATCGTAAAATTCTATTCAATCCAAATTACGGACGATTAGGTTTAATTGTATTTCCTTATAATTTCTTATTCGAGTTTTTGGCACCAATTGTTGAAGCTACAGGTATTTTGTACTACATATATATTATTATAACCAATCAAATCAATTGGCCGTTTGCTAAAATTTTAATCGTTTTTGTGTACTTCTACTCAGTAATGATTACAACTTTAGCTATCCTATGGGACCAAATAACATTTAGACACTACAAAACCTGGGGTGAAGTATTAGGCTTATGTTTTATGGCATTTATAGAGCCTATCATTTATCATCCCATGATTGTGTTCTTTGCCTTACGTGGTTACTTTAATTTTATCACCGGTAAAAAACACAATTGGGGTAACATGCAACGTCAGGGTTTTGGTCAAAAGCCCAAAATTGTTACCGCAACAAAAAATCCTCAACCAGCTTAGTTATGATACTTAACTGTTCGAACATGAAAATCGTTACTCGAATTTTAGCGATGTTAATTTTATTGTTATCAATGATTTTGGGATGGCAACACGAAGCTAAATCTCAAATACCATGGATTGGCAAAAAACTGAGTGCTGACGATTACTTGGCTTTAGTAACGCAAAAAATTCGTGAAAAGGATTATAAAAAAGCTATACAATTAAGTTATGAAGGTTTAGAAAACAGACCTGACTACATGGATTTACATTTTATGCAAGGACGTGCATTCATGCTTCAAGGAAACTTAGACAGTGCGCGCTTAAAATTTAAGCACGTTATGACAGAAGCTCCACGATACCGTGATTCTTATTTATTAGCTACAAACTTAGAAATACAACAAGACAATAAAGAGGAAGCTAATTGCATTATTAACGATGGATTATACTACTTCCCTTTTGAAAGAGACTTCATGATTAAAAAACTAGAAGTATTAGACTTTAATCGTGATTACAGGCAAGCAGAACGTTATGCAGAAAAAATAATCAGTGTACATTATAACGATAGTATTGCTATTGCATATTACATAAATTACAAACTAGAAAGAGCAAGGTATTACATTAAACAAGGAAACTACTTAAAGGCAAGTGAATGTTATTCAGCCGTTCTTGAAGAATCACCATACCTGAAAGAAGCGATTGATGGAATGTATAATTTGGAAATAAAAAAAGGGGGGTATCAAAATGTAATGGATCACATCAATGCACAACTTGTAAAAGATCCAAAATCTTATGAGTATTTAACAAAAAAAACAATCATACTCGGTGATCAGTATCGTTATTCGGAAGCATTAGAAGTGGCCGAACAATTGGTTAAATATTATCCAAGCGATTCGCGCGCTGTTATTTTACATTACGAAACACAAATGGCTTGTGGTAGATTTTACATGAAGGAAGACCCTTATTTGGTATTTCAAGGGGTACTTGAAAAAAGACCAACAGATAAAGAAGCCCTGAACTATACCATCAACTTGGCTACCGCACGAGGTTTATATATTGAAGCATTGATTTATGAAAACAAAGCATTAACCGCCTACCCCAACGACTTGGAAATATTGGAAAAAAAAGCCGGTACATTAGAAATATTACAACGATATAGTGATGCTGCTCATACCTCTGAAAGGCTTTATCGTTTGTCGCCACGAAACAACGATTACCGCAATATGGTTATTGAATTTAACCTGTTAAGTGGCAGACAAAATATGAAACAATTGGAATACGATAGTGCCCTGGCCAACTACAATAAAGTGCTTGCCATTGCGCCAGGTAATTATGATGCAATTGTTTATTCGGCTGATGTGTACGCACAACAAAAAAAGTATGATGAGGCATTGGATAGAATTGATATGGGCTTAAATCAAGATCCGGATGATGAGCGCCTATTATTTAAAAGAGCAGTAGTTTTACAAGATGCAGGATTGCTTGATTTAGCTGCACAGCAAGCTATGCAGTTACATAAAATGAAACGTAAGGATAAACGTTACGAAAACCTTGTTATTGATATCAAAACTGTTTATGCCAAAAACTTAATGGCTGTTGATGATTATGATGGTGCCAGAGAAGAATACAGAACCATACTTAAACTACAACCCAACAATACAGATGCATTAAATGGAATGATTAACCTGGAAAGTGGAAGCCATAGGTTTGACAGTGCCCTTTATTATGCTAATTTAGCATTGCTAAACAACTCTAACGATAGAGATTTATTGCTCAAAAAATCATCGGTATTAGAAGCCAAACAAGAATACATTGAGGCATACACCATTACAGGTAACTTGATGCAACGTTACCCTTACAACAGCAAAATAAAACAAACTCACATTGAGCAATTATTAGCCAGCGGTGGCGCTTATAATAAACGTTTAGCATACGACAGTGCTTTAACCGAATTTTATAAGGTATTGGAAATAAACCCACGCGACAGTAATGCACTTAATTATGCATCAAACATATTAAGTGAGAAAAATGAAAACGACTCTGCCCTTCATTTAATTAATAAGGCTTTATATTATTATCCAAGTAACGAACTTTTTACTTTTAAACGAGCGGTAATCTTAGAAAAAAAGAAAGAGTATGAAGCGGCATCACTTGCAGCAGATAGTTTGGTGTTAATCAACCCAAGCCTGCGAAATATTGATTTTGCTGATGCACTTAAAGCAAGGGCACTCAAAAACCAAATGGGTTTTATGTTCTTATATACCACATTCGACTCGGCAAGCACTTTAAGCAGAGCTAATATCGCTACCGTACAATACACCCGTTTCACCAAAAGAGGCAGCTATACCGGCCGCTTAAACATGGCGGGTAGAACCATTGGTACAGGCTTACAAGTAGAATTAGATGTTAACTACAACCACAGTTTAAAATGGTTTTCATTTGGTAGCGCAGGCATTTCAAACAACATTGTTTTCCCGAGTATAAAACTAGCTTACTCATTAAACTACAACTACAAAAAAACATACACTTTTGAAGCCGGTATAAGGTATTTACGTTTTAACAACAATGATGTAAACTTATACTCTGGATTAGGTTCTGTTACCAGATATTATGGTGATTTTTGGGCTAACCTACGTTACTTTGGTTTATACCAAGGCACGCAACTCTTTCACGCAGCAACCATATCAGGCCGACAATACATTAATGCCGGAACAGAATATGTTACCGCGGCTGTTGGTATAGGTAACTCGCCTGATGAGTTTAGTCGTAACTTCAGGATATTAGATAACCTTGGTGTAAGAACCTATAGTTTTAGCATGGGTTACACAAAAATATATCGTTACCGCAATACATTCTCTTTTACTGGTACATGGTACAATCAAGAGTTATCAAGCGGATTTTATCGTAATCAATACGATTTGTTTTTTATGTTTTTACGCAAGTTTTAAATACCCTTTTTGTAATGAAAAACTTATTTCTTTTACTACTAATTATACTTAGTTCGTCATGTAATTGGGCAAGTGATTTCCCTGTTGTAATTAATAATCAAAGCCATTATGCTATTGTAATACCTGTAAAAAGCACACCAAATGAAGCTAAAGCCGCAAGTGTTTTACAAAAATATATTAGCTTATCTACAGGAGCTTCATTACTTGTTGTTAAAGAAAATGCTTGGAGCGGCAGTTCCGCATTTTATATCGGAAAAACACAAAAAGCTAAAACGTTTAACCTACCCAGTATAAACGGAGAAGGTTACTATATGGCATCAAATGATAGAGATGTGATAATTTATGGTGGAAGTGGGAAAGGCGTTTTATATGGCACTTATTCGTTTATAGAAAAATATTTAAATGGCCAAAAATTAGCTAATGAAATAGGTAAAGTTATAGAACAAAAACAATGGGAACTCCCAAGTAACTTTTCTCATTCTTATACGCCACTATTTGCATATCGACAAACTTACTACCCACAAAGTAACGACCCCGAATACCTGGATTGGCATGGCTTACACAAGTTTGAGGATTTATGGGGGATATGGGGACACTCGTATTTTAAACTAATAAACCCATCAATATATTTTAAATCAAATCCAGAGTATTTTAGTTATGAAAATGGGAAACGAAAAGCAACGCAACTTTGCGTAAGTAATATTGAGGTAGTTAATATTGCTGTAAAAACCCTTAAAGAAAAAATAGCCAAAAATCCTGACGCTATCTATTGGAGCATAAGTGCAGAAGATGATATTGGTTATTGCGAGTGCAACAACTGTAAAAAAATTACAATAGAAGAAGGTACACCTACAGGCCCTCATTTACGTTTTGTAAACAAAATTGCAGCCGCTTTTCCTGATAAACTATTTACAACATTGGCATACACTTACACCATGCGTGCGCCTCTAAAAACGAAACCATTGGGCAATGTATATGTAATGTTAAGCACCATTGATGCCTATCGCACCAAACCTATTGAAACAGAACCAAGCGCTGCGGCCTTCAGAAAGTCGTTACAAGGTTGGGAAGCATTAACACACAATTTAATGGTGTGGGATTACACCACACAGTTTACAAATTATTTGGCTCCGTTGCCAGATGTGTTAAATTTAGGTGCAAACATAAAATACTTTGCAGCACACCATGTAAAAGGGGTATTTAGTCAAGGTAGTGGCGACAGCTACGGAGAAATGTCTGAAATAAAAAGTTATATAACAGCAAAGCTCCTCTGGAATCCAGAGATTAATACCGAAAAATTACTGACAGAATATTGTAAAAACTACTACCATGGTGCTGGTAAATATGTGGAAGAATACATCCGATTAATACACGAAGAATCACGAAAATCAGACCGAAAAATAGATATCTACGGAAATCCTACAAACGAGTACAATAGCTATCTTACACCTGATTTGATGGACCGCTACTCTACCCTATTTGACCAAGCTGAAGGTGCTGTTGAAGAAGACCCTAAGTTATTAGATCGCATTTATCGTTTAAGACTTTCATTAGATTATGTTGCACTCCAGCAATCACGTTTTTATGGAACAGGAAGGCATGGTTACTTGGTTAAAAACGAAGAAGATTTAACGTATACTCTTCATCCTAAAATACAAAAACGTGTTACTAAGTTTGTGACTACAGCTGAAAAATTTTCAGTAACCGAATTAAGTGAAGGTGGTTATACACCAAAACAATATCAAGAAGAATGGCAAAGAATATTTGATAAAGGGTGGACACCTAACTATGCCAAAGAGGCTACTGTAATCTTAAAATATCCTTTTGCTCCAGAGTATCCGGCACGCAAAGAAGCTACTTTAATTGATGAGGTATTCGGAGTAAAAGATTACAGCTACAATTGGTTGTGTTTTTATGGAAACGATATGGAAGTAACCATTGATATGGAAACAACAAAAGAAGTGACCAACATTAGTATGAACTTTTTAGACGACCCACGACATTGGATATTTACACCACAAGAAATTGAAGTAACGGTATCGGCTGATGGTGTTACTTACACCAAAGCCCAATTAAATACCGTGTATAATTTTAAAGCTACCATGGACGAACATTACGAGGCCAGCCCCATTAACTTTAAATATTCCATTACGCCACAGCGTGTACGCTTTGTGCATGTAAAAGCTAAAAACTGGCCTATTGTGCCAGATTGGCGTTACAGAGCCAATCGTAAAACAATGATTGCTTGCGATGAGATTTTGGTAAACTAACTTATACCAAGTCCTTGGTTTTAATCCAACTATTACAAATTGTAATTTATTTAAATAACTCGATACAATATTCGAAACAATACTGCATCAACCAAAGATCAAGGGTAAGACACATGTTGACACATTAACCGCTGATTGAATAATATTGAAAAAGATTATTTATTTCAATCCAAGAACAGCCATCGGGTCGATAGTAAAATTCACACCACCATTAATCTAGGATAAAAATGACACAAGCAATTAACACTAGGTATTAGTCCCGAAACAAGGCAGTCGTTGGATTATTGAAGAAGGCTTTGCAACTCGGAAAGGCGGACAAGGTTGAAAATCTTTTGAGGATAGTGCAAAACTATTTGCTAATGAATTGGCTAAAAACAACACGGTAAAATTTTCAGATGTTCTTTACAAAAATTGGGGTTGGTAATATGCTGCATTTTACACAACTGGCGCAATTTTCTTCAAAGCAGCTTATGATAAAAGAGGCGTAGATTTAGTAAAATAACTTTTGAACATACCACCCGATAATGAGAAATTAATTAAGGGCATTTGTAAATTATTTAAAATTCAAAAAGAAGACATAAATCTTTTTTGGAGAAAAGAGGTATTGAAATATAATACCAACTAGTATTTTAAAAGAAAAAAAGCGAATCATAACAGACTTTTGACTCAATGGCGGGGGAATTGAGTAATTGAAGACTCTTCATCACATTACCTTTTTTTGGGGGGTATTAACTGTGTTGTAGTTCGAATAAAAATGCCCCAATTTCGCAAAGCATAGAAACGTTAAAATTACAAACCACTACATCAATTAAAAAAGCTGCCCAAAGAGCAGCTTTTTTTTAAGTAATTGAATTTATTTAGGGATTACAATCCCAATATCATTTTCTGAGGATCATTACCTGATGTTAACAACATGGTTGGGTTTTCTAAGCATTGTTTTACTTTAACCAAAAATCCAACCGACTCACGTCCATCAATAATTCTATGGTCGTAGCTTAATGCCAAATACATCATTGGGCGTGCTACAATCTGGCCATCTTTTACCACAGGGCGCTCAACAATGTTGTGCATACCTAAGATAGCAGATTGAGGGGCGTTAATTATTGGTGTACTCATCATACTACCAAATACACCACCATTGGTAATGGTAAATGTACCACCACTCATTTCATCTAAACCTAATTTATTTTCGCGTGCTCTTGATGCCAAACGTGCTACTTCTCTTTCAATATCGGCAAGGCTCATGCTTTCGGCATTACGAATTACCGGCACCACCAAACCTTTAGGCGCACTTACTGCAATAGAAATATCGCAGTAGTCGTGGTAAATAATTTCTTCACCATTAATGTAAGCATTTACCGCAGGGAAATGTTGTAATGCAATGGTAACCGCTTTGGTAAAAAAGCTCATAAAACCAAGATTAACACCGTGCGCCTCTTTAAATTGATTTTTAAACTGTGCACGTAAATCCATAATTGGTTTCATGTCTACTTCATTAAAGGTAGTTAACATGGCTGTTTCGTTTTTAACAGCTACCAAACGTCTTGAAACTGTTTTGCGCAACGAAGTCATTTTTTCTGTGCGCTCGTTACGCGATTTAGCTTCATTGGAAGTCATTTTTAACTCCGCAGCTAAGGCATCAGCCTTGGTAATACGTCCAGCCACTCCAGTACCTTTTACATCTTTCGGGTCAACGCCTTTTTCGGCCAATATTTTTGCAGCAGCAGGACTTGGAGTTCCTGTTGCATAATTTTCTGTGGTTGGTGTAGCAGCAGGTGCTTTAACTTCTGCTTTAGGTTCTTCTTTTTTAACCTCTGCTTTAGGAGCTCCGGCAGGTTTTGCGGCTGCGGTATCAATGGTTGCGATGATATCTCCTACTCTAATGGTATCGCCTTCGGCAGCTTTAGTACTTAATACCCCGGCAGCTTCAGCGTTTAATTCAAATGTTGCTTTATCACTCTCTAACTCGCAAAGTAATTCGTCCATTTCTACATAATCGCCTTCTTTTTTATTCCAGCGAGCAACGGTTACTTCACTAATTGATTCACCTACTGAGGGTACTTTAATTTCTAAAGCCATACTTATTTATTTAAATATTTAAACGTGGTGCAAAGGTATAAATTGAAACGAGAATTGCTTGATTTGTTTGCTAATAGTGTATTCAACAGGAAGCAATATCCTCATCAATTAACCCTAACAAACTAAATTACAACAAACTACAGCACTATAATGCCCGGTCAAACCACTCACGTCTACGGGTAAGTTTTAGGTCTTGTAACACACTTGAGCGCACATTAATCTGGAAGAAGAAACTTTGGCGGAAACCGATAGGAATCCAAGTAAGTTTAAAGGTCCAACAATGTAAATCGCGCACAAAATCAATAGTGGTAAATGTAATTTCTTTGGTTTGTAAATCGTAACCACTGGTGGCAGCTATTTTCCAGTTTTTAGTCAGGTTTAAATCACCACTAAAGTTAAAGGTTTGAACCACGTTTGAGGTTAACGGATTGTTTAAGTTATTGTAACGTGCGTATTGAATGGTATAGTTAACATTTAAATTCCATGGAATATTAAAGTCGTAATAATCTAATGGATTAGCATTAACATACTTCCACTCGTTAGCATACTTTTGGGCAGTGGCACCTTCGTTACGTTTAAACGTTTGCGGGTTAAAACTTGCCGACAAAGCTAAGTTGGCATTGGTAATTGCCCCAAGTTTGTTATCGTTCCAATAAAAATCTTTGGTACGGGTTACACTTTTAAAGCCGGTTGTTCCTGTTGTGATTTCATTTTTGTACGGATCTAAAACAGCATTGGCATTAATGGTTACATTTTTGAACAACTTGGTACGTGCGTTTAGGGTAATTGGAGCAAGATTAAGTGAGTCGGCAAAAAGGTTGTAGTATGAACCAATACGGAAAGTCTCGAATATCTGCACTTTTTCTTCTTTACGTGCGGTGTCTTTACCACGCATAACTTTTAGCTCTAAGTTATTATCAATACCAAAACCTACATTGCCTTGGCTGCCTGATCCAGGCCCCCCAAATATACCCCGTTCAAAAATGCTGTATCTTGTTATTTTACCTAAAGTATCTTGAAAACTTTTGTAGTATCCCCAAGCAGCATCACTAAAATCAGGTGTGTAGGTAAAATCAACGGTTGGCGAAACAACGTGCCTAATCGCTTTAACTGTATTTCCATTAAATGTTTTCATACCATAAATACGTGTATTTAAACCTACTCGAGGTTGGTAGGTAAATGCACGTACAAAACCAGCTTGACTTTCAGTAGCAACTAATCCGCTATTGTAAGATTTATTTACACTTTGCATGTACCATACCTCGTTTAGCTGCACTCCGGCCGACAAGGTGTAATACTTCAATATTTTAAAAGAGGTTTGAACCGGTAATGAGTGTTGTATCCCATACCTACCGGCAGTATCATAAAAACTGGCAAACTCACTTCGTTTTCTATCACTAAACAACAACGAATCATAGGTATTGATTTCATTCCTAAAATTCATGGTGTAGTTGGTGGTGATGTTTTCGTACCACTTGTCGGCAGTTGGTTTTGATTTTGCTTTAAACGGACTGAAACTACTTACGGTAAAAGTGACATTAGGCAAGGCTACATTTAATTGCCGTGTTTGTAAGTTTTGCGATAAACTAGCGCTTGATGTTAAATTGTATTTGCCGCCACTAAAGCTACGCGAGTAGTTTATGCTGCTTAATATCTGATTGCTAATTACGTTTTGTGCAACATATGAGTTGTTGGCCAAATAACTTCCGCTCACAAAGTTTACGTTAGCACCAAAATAAGTTCCTGGACGTGCTTTAGGATCTACATTATGTATCCAATTTACCCTGAAATCTTTCGATTGGTAAAAGGTTGGATCATCAATAGCACCAAATTTATTATTGGCAAAATTAACCCCAAGTTGTCCGTTAAAACGATAGCGGTTATTGTATCTGATGAGGTTATTTAACGCCCAACTTCCTTGTGTGTAAATATCACCGGTAACCATGTAATCGGCCTTTTCTCCCAAACCAAAATAATAGCCTCCACCACGTAAAAAGAATCCACGGTTCATGCTGCTACCATAAGTTGGAATGATGATACCCGAGGATTGTCCTTTTTTTATGGAGAAAATACCGAATGGAACAACCAGTGGTGTTGGCATGCCCTCTATGCGCAAATTAGCCGATCCTGTAATTATTTTTTTATCGGGAATAATTTTTAAACGAGCCGCCTGAATATGAAAATGTGGGGTATCCAAATCACATGTGGTATAATACGATTCGCGGATACCAAATTCGTTATCCGGTGAGCGTATTACATCCGTTCCTTTTACATAGCCCTCACCCTCTTTGGTTCTTAACTCACTTAAATAACCCTTTTTACTTTTATAGTTGTAAGAAACACGTTGAACTTTATACTCAGTTCCTCCTTGATTAAAAACAGGCGTACCATGCAAAAAACCAAAACTATCAACAATTCCTGTTGCATGAACCAAGGTTTTACTCAATTCAATCTTTATAAAGTCGGCATCCAAGGTTAAATCGTCATAAATAACTTTAGCCTTACCGTATAAAAAAACCTCTTGCGTTAACGCGTTATATATAATACTGTCTTTTGCCGAGTACTTAACCTTTGTTTTTAGTGCCGACTTGGCCAAACGCACTTCGGTGGTGTCTTTTTCTTCTTCACCAATAAATTCCCCGCTTAATGTATCTGTGTTTGGTATAACTTTTGACTTAACAGTATCCAAAGGCATAGCGATAACCTCAGGAGTGACGGTTTTAGGCTTTGCTTTAGGAGACGTTTTGGGCTTCTGTGCATAAACAAATGAACACATTAACATCAACACGGTAAAACAAAATGTACGAATTATGCTATTAATCAAATTATACGTTATAAAATTGTAGTATGTCAATGCGCGCAAAACTATATAAAACTCAGTACTTATTAAAATTACCTTTCATAATATCTTGTGTATTGTTGTTGGTACTGCTGTGTGCGTATGCTCCATTAGACCAAATGCAGCAACCAAAAATTAAAACAGTTACTATTGATGCGGGTCATGGCGGTAAGGACGTGGGAGCCAGTTATGGTGGGGTGCACGAAAAAAACATTGCTTTGGCTGTTGCTTTAAAATTGGGCGAAAAAATTAAAGCCACCATGCCTGATGTTAAAATTGTATACACCAGAAGTAAGGACGAATTTATTGAATTATACGAACGTGCCGGTATAGCCAACAGACAAAATGCCGACTTGTTTATAAGCTTACATTGCAACGCCAATAAAAAAACAGATGTGTTTGGAACCGAAACGTTTAGCATGGGTTTGCATAAAAGTGAAGGCAACCTAGATGTGGCAAGACGTGAAAATGCAGTAATTTTATTGGAAAAAGATTACGAAGAAAAATATGAAGGTTTCGACCCTAACTCACCTGAAGCCCATATTTATTTTAGCTTTTTACAAAGTGCTTACTTAGAGCAAAGTTTAAAGCTTGCCGCCAACGTTGAAAAAAACTTTACTGGAGTAAAACGTACCAGCAGAGGAGTTAAGCAAGCCGGATTTATGGTGTTATGGAGATGTAAAATGCCAAGTATACTTATTGAAACAGGCTTTATCAGCAACCCCAAAGAAAGAGCATATTTAACCAGCAAAAGCGGTCAGGATGAGTTGGCAACAGCCATAGCCGGGGCGGTGAAACAGTATAAAACATCGGTAGAAAAAGAAAACTAGTTTCTATTTTAGACTTGTATTGCCAGTAGTTTCTTTATTTTTGACCAAATTATATTAAATAGCATTTTGAAGATTTCTAAAGACGCCAAAGTTGGATTGTTCGCCTTTGTAGGCATAGTTATACTTTTTATAGGGTTTAACTTTATGAAAGGTTTTAACTTCCTTAAACCTTATTCTCGTTATTACATCGTGTATACAAATGCAGGAGGTGTTGTTAAATCAACTCAAGTGCTTATTAATGGATTTAAAATTGGCCAAGTAGAAGATGTGAGGTTATTGGAAATAGGAAATGCCGGTAAAATATTGGTTACCATTATGGTGGATGGAGAGATTGCAATGCCTAGAGGTACAGTTGCAGAAATTGCCAGCAGTGACTTATTGGGAACAAAAATCATTAATATAAAGTTAGGGCAATCCGCAGAAATTGTAAATCCAAACGATACTCTAAATGCTTCCATGGAAGAGGGTTTATCTGAAGCCATCAGTAATTTGGTATCGCCCATCAAAGAAAAAAGCGAGCAAGTATTGGCCACGTTAGATAAAGTTTTGTTAAGTATGAATGATGTATTCGACTCTACCGGAACGGCTAAATTATCTAAAGGCGTTGATGATTTGGCAAGCACATTAGGGCATGTAAAAAATATTACCGGCCGTTTAGACAACTTAACCAAAGCACAAGAAGGTAAAATACATGATATGTTTTCGCATACCGAAAGCATTATGCGCAACCTCAGAAACAACAACGAGTTGCTTTCTCACACCATTAAAAACATAAAAACAATCACAGATAGCATTGCAGCGGCAGATGTAACCAGTACTGTTAACAACCTGAATAAATCACTTGCAGAAATGGGCACCATGCTCGATAAAATTAACCGTGGAGAAGGTACTTTAGGTCAGTTGGCTAACAATGATGCACTTTACAAAAACTTAAGCAGCAGCAGCAAGGAGTTATCATTGTTATTGGCTGATATGCAAAAATATCCGGGCAGGTACTTTACGGTAAGTGTGTTTGGTAACAGCAAACGCGCCAACAAAACCGATAAAAAGAGAGAAACAGAATTAAAAGGAAGTAAATAATTACTTATCCCTTAATTTAGTATCAAGATACGTTTAGCGAAACTTATTTCGATTTATCCCTTCTTATTTAACTCTTGTAAAAGTTCGTTTGGTGTTAAGTTATATCTGATAACGCGTCTGCGATTTTTGGTGTATATACTACTTGGTAAACCTCTTATGCCTAACTTCCGGTTTAATTCTTTGTTTTTATAAGCAAGTATCCAATTTAAATAACTGTATTGGCCAAATATACTTAACTCATATGATTTGTTAACTTCAATAAATCCTATTATGCGCAACGTTTTCTGGTAATCGTGAGCAAGCACACGCAACGCTGCAGTATCGGCTGCAAAGTTGGCAGCTTGTGGACTTCCAAAGTAAATGTATAACCCGTACTTCCTTAGTTTTCTTATTTTTTTACGCTCGCCCTTCCAAGTAATGTATTTAAAAAGTGGTAATTTTTTTCCCACTTTAATCTGCCCACTATTATTGGTTTGATCTAGTACTTTAAAAGTTAAGCGCTCTCCATTAGGTTCTGCACTCACAAACTCAAATTGTTTCCCATTTTTATCAATAAAACAATGTCCACTTTTTTTGCTGATGGTACTACTGTAAAGATCATCAAAAGGATAAAAAATAGTATCGGTTAAATTGGCCAACACAAACCTATCACTATCCGGTTCGTTGTAAAAGCCATTATTATTTGCATCAAATAACGCAACCCTTATGCTATCACCACCGGCAAGTGTTATACCGCCTTTTACTTGATACTGCTGTAACCTGTAACAATGGTCCATGCCAATAAACTTTCTGTTAGGATAGGTAAGTTGGTAAAACTCATTCATCAGATCTTTATACACTTGTTTACTCTCCATTAAATGACGGGTAAACTTTATTTTGGTGCAAGTATTGGTTCCCGATAAACACATTTCTATTTCAGTAGTATCACCGCGCCAAGGCAAGGCTATTGAGTAATTATCATCGGTAAAATTGTTATTATTGTTTAAGTCGGCAAACAATGTAGGCCTAGTATGATAAGGGTTACCTATCAAAACCGTTATAAACCCGGGGTTATCTCCCTGATGATTACCTGCAAAAAAAACATATCCGTAGGCATAGGCTTTAAATCCGTCTGGCTTAATTATCGTTACCGACTTAGCTTTCCTTAGTCCTTCAAAATCCCAAGTAAGAATGGTATCATTTTTCATTTCAAATAACGCTAAGTTTAAATTTAAGCGATCAAACCTATCATCACGAGCATATTCTGTTAATTCAACTATCATTTCTTGCTGAGCCCAAACCCTCATGCCTTGAAATATCATTAAACCCAAAAATAAAATAAGCCTTACCATCATTATTTTAAGCTTTACGGTGTATAACACTTGCCACAGGTTGTGCGGTTGGCATAATGGTAAGTTCGTTAATATTAACATGTGCCGGCCTACTAATAGCAAACCAAATGGCATCTGCAATATCTTCTGCAACCAGGTTTTCAAATCCTTCATACACTCTATCTGCTTTATCCTTATCACCATGAAAACGTACCACACTAAACTCGGTTTCTACAGCACCCGGATGAATGGCCGTAACTTTAATCGGGAATTTAGACAACTCCAAACGCATGGCTTTATTTAAAGCATCAACTGCATGTTTGGTAGCACAATATACATTACCATTGGCATAAACTTCTTTACCGGCAATAGAACCAATGTTGATGATGTGCCCCGCTTCATTATTTTTCATTAACGGAATTACATTACGCGTAACGTAAAGCAGTCCTTTTATATTGGTATCTATCATAACATCCCAATCATCTATATCACCTTCATCAATACTACTTAGGCCACTTGCCAAACCTGCATTATTAACCAAAACGTTTATTTTTTGCCAAACGGTAGGAAATCCTGAGATGGTTTCTTGCACCTCTTTGCGGTTTCTCACATCCAGTTTAACCACCAAGGTGTTGATTCCAAACTGAGCATTTAGTTGATTTGCCAATTCATTTAATGCATCAACCCTACGTGCTGCTAAAATTAAATTATACTGTTGTGATGCCAATAATTTTGCCGTAGCTGCACCTATACCCGCTGATGCCCCTGTTATAAAGGCTATTTTCCTGCTCATGTAAATAAGATTAATTTTTCTGCAAATTATATAAATAATTACGTGCCGAAACGTAAATTTACACAATTAAATATCGGAGTATGAATTATACAATTGAAAAAAGCGACCAATACTCACTAATTAAAACCGACATTGTTGCGCTAGATAAAAACACAACCTCTAAACTTATTGAAAAAGTAAGACATGAAGTGGCTAGTAGCAGCAAATATGTAATTGTAAATATTAGCGGTGTTAAAGAGTGTAATGCGGATGCCACACGCGAATTGATTAGCCTTGGTTTGGAACTGAGAGGAAATGATGGCTTATTGATTATTACCGAAGCTGAAGATCCATTTACAAGATTGTTTGCTAAAGCTGATATTACCTTTATTCCTACTGATGTAGAAGCCGTTGATTTTGTATTTATGGATCAATTGGAAAAGCAATTTTTAAACATGAGCGATGATGCCGAAACCAAATGAGTTTTGAACTGGTAATTTTAGGAAACAGCTCAGCTACACCTACGCTTAACCGATTTCCATCTGCACAATACCTGCACGTTTTAGATCACCACTTGCTTATTGATTGTGGTGAAGGGACGCAAATGCAGATGCAACGTTACAAAATTAAAAAATCGAAAATAAAGCATGTGTTTATTAGCCACATTCATGCCGACCATATGTTGGGGCTTCCTGGGTTATTATTTAGCATGAATTTAATGCAACGTACCGAACCACTGCATATTTATGGTCCGGATACTTTGTTTGAGATTATTGATTTGTTTCATAAAAATACCGAAAGTGAACTTCGTTTTGAGGTTATTAAACACGTAACCAATCCCAATAAAAAAGAAGTTATTTTTGAAGATACCACATTAAAAGTTTCTTCATTCCCACTTTTTCACAGAGTGCCAACCACAGGTTTTTTGTTTGAAGAGCAACCTAAACTTAAAAAATTGAATGTTGATAGTTGCAAACGACACAACATACCATTTACCCACTACACCGATATTAAACGTGGCAAAGACTATGTGAGCGCAGATGGAAAAACCATCATACCCAATAATGAACTAACATTAGAAACAGGAGAACCTTTTAGTTATGCTTATTGCAGTGATACCATGTATGATGAACGCGTAATTGAAGCGGTAAAAGATGTTGATTTGTTGTACCACGAAGCCACATTTTTACACGATAAAATAAAACGTGCAGAAGAAACTAAACACAGTACAGCATTACAAGCAGGTTTAGTTGCACAAAAAGCCAATGCATCTAAATTAATTATAGGCCATTTTTCTTCGAGATACGATGTGTTGGATGAACTATTAGCAGAAACACGTACCCAATTTGCCAATAGTTTTATAGCCAATGAAGGCGAGCATTTTTTTATGGAATAAAAGAAATATAAAACTGGGCGTTATGTTAGTTAAACCTCTCCTTCCCACTTAGCCACCACATAAGTTGCCAAACAGTTTCCTATTAAATTAACCGAGGTTCGGCCCATATCCATAAAGGCATCAATGGCCAATATGGCAAACGCTTTTTGAGGATCTAAACCTAATGAGGCCACTGTGCTTACCAATATTAAAAAGGATGCACCTCTAACGCCTGCAACACCTTTACTGGTTAACATCAACACCAAACACATAGAAATTTGCTGACCAATAGTTAAATCAACTCCGCTTACTTGTGCCACAAAAACCGAAGCCAAAGAAAGGTATAATGTGGTACCATCTAAATTGAAACTAAATCCTGTAGGTAATACGAATGCCACTACTTTACGTGGTATGCCCATTTTCTCTAAATTCTCCATGGCTTTTGGCAATGCCGCCTCTGAACTTGCTGTTGCAAAGGCTATAGAAAGTGGCTCACTAATGTGTTGCAAAAACTTTTTAAAGGGTAACTTAACCAACAAACCTATAGGTACCAAAACCAAAAGAATAAATGCAATTAGAGCTACATATAGAGTAACTAAGAGTTTTAACAAATCGTGCAACACCCCATAACCCATAGTAGCAATGGCATAACCAATAGCACCACCAACCGCAAGCGGAGCAACGTACATCACCAAATTGGTAAACTTAAACATCACTTCAGCTAAACTTTCTATGGCATGTACCATTTGGTCTTTGCGCTGACCTTTTAACTGCGCCAAAGCAATACCAAACAAAATACTGAATACAACTATCTGAAGAATTTGATTTTCGGCCACACTTTTGGCTATGTT
>JBFYQC010000100.1:0-4490 GCA_041302975.1 Bacteroidota bacterium | reverse complement strand
ACGCTTACAAATCATCTATCGTACAACAAAACTTAGAAGAAATAAGGGAATAGTTATCTTGTGTTTAGTTAAACCCTTAACCCGCATCAATTTGTTTGGTGCGGGATTTTTTGTGTCAATGTCTTTTCATATAAATACGCAAAACAACGTATGGTATCACCCGATTGGTAAATGCAAATTTGCTTAACCTAATACCAATCTTTATGAAAAGAAATTTACTTCTTTATTTAGCCTTCTTTACTACTTCGTTTTTGTTTGCTCAAAATGGCGACAAATACTTTAAAGACAAAGACTACTCGCGCGCGCAGTTTGCTTACGAGCGTGAAGTTCAAACCAATCCAGCACTGTATTTTAACTTAGCCAAAAGTTATTTCGCCTTACAAAAGTTTGATGAGGCTATCAATGCGCTTCATCTTTACAAAGAAAAATATTCGGCTGCTAACAAAGCTGAGGTAGACAAGTGGATTGAATTGTTGCAACGTAATGATGAAATGGTAAAAGTAGAAAACCTAGGTTCTACCATTAATAGTAATGATGCAGATTTTTTACCTCGTATATTACAAGATGGTAAAACATTGTATTTTATTTCTGATAACCGTGCAGGTGGTTCTGGTAATGAAGATGTATTTTTAAGTAAATTAGATGAACAGGGCAACTGGAAAAAACCTGAGCAGATGTATCAGTTTAATACCAAGAGTAACGAAGGATTGTTGTCTATTTCTCCTGATGAAAAGGTTGCCATTTTATTCGGTAATTATCCCGGGAGTTTTGGTGGAGGCGACTTGTTTTATAGTGTAAAAACAGAAGCCGGCTGGAGTACACCTTGTAACATTGGTGGTTCCATCAATTCAAAAAAATGGGAGTCGCTTGCTTGTGTTGGTCCTGATGGCAAAACCGTAATTTATTGTACCGATAACGATGATGGAAAAGAAAGTGAAATGTTTGTTACTTTTTTAACTGAAGAGGGTTGGTCTAAACCAAAATCCTTAGGTACAACAGTAAATACAAACCAAAACGAGAAGTTTCCTTTTCTTGCTGCTGATGGTAAAACATTGTACTTCTCTTCAAACGGACATCCGGGTTTTGGTGAAGACGATATTTTTGTAAGCCGAAGGTTAGATGATACTTGGACCAATTGGAGTACTCCGGTTAACCTCGGTAAATACATTAATACTTTAGAAAGTGATAAAGATTTATCTATTCCTGCATCAGGTAAGTTGGCTTATGTTGTGCGTAGTAATGCACCAGATGGTTATGGAGGTGCAGATATATACAAGTTTTTAATGCCTTATAGCATGCGTCCTGAGCAATTATTTAAATTATATGGTAACGTTTACAACGAAAAAGATAGTGTATCACAAGTAAACATTAAGTTTATTGATATGGCTACAAATACTGTTATTACTAAAGCTACCAGTAACGATAGTACCGGTTATTATTCGGCTGCATTGCCATTAAATAAAAAGTATTTAGCTGTAATTGATATGAAAGGATTTTTGTATTACAGCGAAATTATTGATTTAAGCGACCCTGATAAGTATCGCAAACGTTATACCTTCCAACAAAAAATTATGGTACAACGTGCACGCTTAGATGTACTAAAATTAAAATTAGATAGCTTAAACATGCAACTGGGTTTATTAAACCAAAGCAACAACGAAAAAATCAGGGAAACGTTTGATGCATACGAAAAACAAACGAAAGCTTACAAAGCTGCAGTTGAAGAAATGGATGTTTTGATGTATCAAGCCAAATACGATTGGATGACCGAAACCACGGAAGATTTACAATTGCAAAAAGATTTTCATGTTAAACGTGCACAAATTGGGGTAACATTCGAGTTAAAAAATATTTTCTTTGATTTGGGCAAAGCATCCTTACGTGAAGATTCTAAAAAAGAGTTGGATAAGTTGTATGAGATATTAAGCAACAGTGATATTGTTATTGAGTTGGGTGGACACACCGATAGTATTGGCAGAGACGAGTCGAACCAAACCTTATCGCAAGACCGTGTAAATAGTGTTAGAACTTATTTAACTGAGAAAGGAATTAACCCCAATAGAATTATGGCAGTAGGTTATGGCGAAAAATTTCCTGTTGCAACTAACAGCACCGATGAAGGCAGACAGTTAAATAGGCGAGTAGAGGCGAAAATTTTACGATTAACGCAAGACAAAGAAGGAAGTGATGTGGTAACTGATGCCGATAAGAAAAAGAAAGAAGATCCGATTGCAGCAGCTGCTATTAAAAAAGGAGAGATGTTGCCATTGCTGCAAGCTGCTGCGCGTAAGGGTGGTTTGCCAAGTGGGAGCGAGTGTAACACAGTATACAAACCTGTTGTGTATAACAACAACTATAATTACAAGCCAACCAAAACCAAAAATACTGGAAGTAATTGGTTTGGTAATGGCGATGAATTAGACCGTGACGATAATATCTTAAAAGCATTTAGTATGAGTTTGTTAAACCACGGCTACAATGCTATGGGTGTTTCTCATGGGGCTTCTATGACATTTGTAAGAGATAATAATAGCCTTGCCGAAAACCATTTGGAGTATTATTTCGCTAATCCCGATAGTGTAAAATTTGGAATTGGTTATACCAACATACGCAACATACAATTGGGCCCTGCCATATCTTTACCAATTAATATTTTGTGGGGGTGGGAAACCAAATACTTTAACAAAGAAAACACTGATGGTTTGTTGCACTTAAATATACCGATAGGTTTACGTTCTGTATTTAAAGTAAAAGATTTTATAGTAGGTCCTGAGTTTATTTACAGCTTTGGTGTATTGCGCAACCAAAACATTATGCAAAACCCAACCCACATTAGGTTTGGTGTAAACACCCGCTGGAAATTTATACAAGGAGGCGTATTTAAATCAATAGGTAATGAAATTGATTTCTTAGGTTACCGCATTGGGGTAACGTTTTAGTCAAAATAATGCAAGATTAAGGTAAGCATAAGCCCAATATTTGCCTTAGTTGGAGTTAACCCCAATATAGAAAACTACCTTGTGGTTGAGGTTTAACACAACCACAAAGGATTGATTTTCTTATTTCGTTTATTTATAAGTATTGCAGATAAATAATATTGATTTTAATTAGGTATTGATTTAAAATAATAAACCCAAGCTGAGTGGCTTGGGTTTGTTATTTTTTTGGGAATAGCATATGCAAAGTAGGCAATTGTGTGCTTCAAACCTATTAAACCATTAAAGTTTAGAAGCGGGCTACAGCATTCGAATTTTCAACTATCACGCCTATTTTGTATATACATTGTTAGCCTTTTTACTTATTCTACTCTCTTATTAAATCGTTTTATTCCAAAAGATTTCACAGCAAGCCCAAGATTCCATTCAAAATATCCATTGTCTAAATCGGGGTGCACTTTATTATAATCTACAAATCCATATCCAACAGATCCGAAAACAGATATATATCCATAATCTTTTAGCTTGAAATACTTATTTAAAGTTGAACCAATAATAAGTCCGCCAGTTTTATTAAAAGTAAATTCTTGATTCAATTTGTCTTCATTAATCACAAGAAAAGATGTCCGATTGTAACCTGCATATGGTTCAAACGAAATCAACTTTTCAAAATCAAACGAGTATCCTACATAATAATCAAGTCGTATGTTATTAAGTTTGGCAGTTGTTGGAAGTGTTTGTCCGTTAAATTCCATTTCCTTTTTGGGGTCAATAGTCCAGGGCTTAAACCTAAATCCGAAATTGAGTTTATTAACTACAAGAATAAAGTTAAAATTTGGTCCGCCATGTTGCCCAACCCAGCTTGTTGTTTTATCTCCATAATAATAATTAGATACTGCAATATCCATTCGAAATCCAACTTTTGAACGTGTTTGGCATTGAACAATTTTATATGACTTCTGCTTTGTACTATCTATCTTATCCGGATTATATTTTATTGAAATATATGGTCCTACAATCAAAGTATCTGTTGAGCATATTATTCCTGGAGTCCATTTTTGTCCGAATGAAATTGTATTTATCAAAATCACTGATATAATCAATAGGAATAATCGTTTCATTTTATGCTGTGTCGTTTTTTCGTATAAAGGCTAACGTTTTGCAGCTACCCGAAGGTGGCGATTTCGGAGCACTTCACTGTCAACCAAGCAGAAACTTTGATAGAAGCACAAAGCTTCATTTAACCACTGAACCGTCACTTTTGGGTAGGTGATGTTGGCAGTTAGTGCTTTTATTTCTTTTTGGTTGTCTGGTTTGGATTAAGTTGTTTTCCTTTGTTTCCTTGAACTTGTGAGTATTGTTTGTTAACTCCGCTTGTCCCTTTGTTTGCGTTTGTTTGGTTAGCTTGGTTTTGCTGTGGTGTGATTTTTTTGCTCATACTATTTGTGTTTAATTGGTTTCTAGATTTATTCCAAGCTTTTCAAGTTCTGTCAGAACCCAAGTTATTGCTTGTTCGTCAGGAACTATTCCTGAAAAAACTTCTCTTATGTAAAT
>JBFYQC010000099.1:0-10974 GCA_041302975.1 Bacteroidota bacterium | reverse complement strand
GATGCGGTTAATTCTGTGCATCATCTTAAGGTTAAATGATGACGTGTTGTCTTGTTTTTTCCAAAACTGCAGGTATGCTAAAAATTTATCTATCATAAAGGTTAAACAAACATACATACTTTTTGATTTAAATACATGAAGGCAATATTAATATGGTTTTAAAAATATTTTTAGGCAAGCCTAAAAATAACATATATTTGTAACATGTATTCATATACCGAAGAAAACTATCTGAAAACAATTTACAAGCTGTCTGAGCAAGGTAACGATAGCATAAATACAAATGCAATTGCCGAAGTGCTTCAAACCAAAGCCGCATCGGTAACTGATATGATTAAAAAGTTGGCCGATAAAAAATTGTTAAATTACGAGAAGTATAAAGGAGTGGCATTAACCGATAAAGGGCGAAAAGTAGCTGTTGATACCGTGCGTAAACATAGGTTGTGGGAGTGCTTTTTATACGATAAGCTAAAGTTTGGTTGGGATGAAGTACATGAAATTGCTGAACAATTAGAGCACATCAATTCAGAAATATTAACAGATAAGTTGGATGAGTTTTTAGATTTTCCAACACACGATCCTCATGGTGATCCTATTCCATCAAAAAATGGCGTTATAAAAAAGTCGAACTTTATTTTATTGTGTGATGCGAAACCTAACCAAACACTTGTAATGAGTGGTGTTGCCGATCATACAGCTGTTTTTTTACAACACCTTAATAAGATTTCGGTTGTTTTAGGTATTGAAATGCAAATCACAGAAAAAAACGAATATGATGGATCTATTGCTGTAAAGTTATCAGGCAATAAGTCGATGTATTTTAGTAAAGATGTAGCCAAAAATATTTTAGTTAAAGTAAAATAATTTATGTCCAACGAAAAGTCGTTAAGCGAAGTACACGAAAGTGTTTCCATTCCAGAAAAGAAGGGGTTTTGGCGTACGCTTTTGGCATTTATTGGTCCTGCTTATTTGGTAAGCGTAGGTTACATGGATCCGGGCAATTGGGCCACTGATATAGCGGGTGGAAGTCAATTTGGTTATCAACTAATTTGGGTGTTGTTGATGAGTAATTTGATGGCCTTATTGTTGCAAACGTTGGCAGCACGTTTAGGTATTGTTAAGGGTTGGGATTTAGCACAAGCTTCTCGCCAACAATACGCAAAATGGGCGAATATATCACTTTATGCTTTTGCCGAAATTGCCATTGCCGCCTGCGATTTAGCTGAAATTATTGGTATGGCAATAGGTTTAAGTTTATTGTTTGATTTACCATTAATGTATGGTGTTTTAATAACGGTGTTCGATACCTTTTTGCTCATGTTTTTATTAAACAAAGGTGTTCGGAAATTAGAGGCTTTTATATTGGTTTTGATATCAATAATAGGTGTATCGTTTATTGCCCAAATGTTAATAGTTAAACCTGATGCATCTGAGGTAGTAAAAGGGTTTATGCCACAATCGTTATCGGGTAATGCACTTTACATTGCCATTGGTATAATTGGTGCAACGGTAATGCCGCATAACTTATACCTGCACTCGGCATTGGTGCAAACACGCAAGTTTGGTAAGGATGATGCTGGAATTAAAAGGGCTATTAAGTTTAATTTTATTGATTCAACTATTGCGCTTAACTTGGCTTTTTTTGTTAATGCTGCCATATTAATTTTAGCGGCTACTGCATTTTATAAAAATGGTTATTTTGAAGTAGCCGACATACAAGATGCCCATAAATTATTAACTGGTATTTTTGGAAGCTTAGCTCCTTCTTTGTTTGCAATTGCATTAATAGCAGCTGGACAAAGTAGCACAATTACAGGAACACTTGCCGGACAAATTGTTATGGAGGGTTACTTGAATTTGCGTATTAGTCCTTGGTTACGCAGAATAGTTACCCGCATTATTGCAATTGCACCTGCTGTATTTACCATCGTTTATTTTGGCGAGGATAAAGTGGGCGAATTGCTTATTTTAAGTCAAGTGGTTTTAAGTATGCAGTTAGGATTTGCGGTTATTCCGTTAATTCATTTTAATAGCAGCAAAAAAGTAATGGGTAAGTTTGTTATTGCTAATTATGTTAAAGTATTGGCATGGATAGCGGCTATTATTATTGTAACGCTTAATGTTAAATTGATAGGCGAGGAGCTTATTAAGTTTTTTGAAACGCCAATTGGCGGATTAATGTACATAAGACTTATTGTTTTAATAGTAGTGTTGTATGCATTTGTTTTATTATGCTACATCACCTTCGAGCCGTTTTTATCCCGTAAAAGAATTGCAAAGTCTGTTATACCTCATGGTAAAGCCATTGTTTTAGATGAGGTAATTAAACCAAACTATAACCATGTAGCACTTGCTGTTGATTTCAGTAAACAAGATGAAAACACATTGCATCATGCGTTATCGTTAGGTGGTAAAAATGCAAGATACTTGCTCATTCATGTGGTTGAATCAGCTGGTGCTATTCACATGGGAAATGATATTTTAGATAAAGAAGCACAGTTTGATTTAGATAATTTAAATGTATACCAGCAAAGTTTACAGCAAAAAGGGTATACCGTTGATATTAAACTCGGATTCGGAAAATCAGCCCGAACAATCAGTAACATTATCAACCAAACCGATGTAGATATTTTGGTAATGGGCGCGCATGGGCACAAGGGATTAAAAGATTTTATCTTCGGCAGTACCGTTGATAAAGTGCGGCACCAGGTTAAAATTCCGGTGTTGATTATAAAATAGCGACAAATGACTTGTTTTTGATGACATATTTCGTATTTTTGTTATTAAATACATGGTTATGGAAGTAAATGAACCAGCAGTTAGCTATGGTAGCACCGATGATAACACCGTGTTATCCATTATGGATATGATTCGCCACGGGGTTTCGTATTTTCAGTTTGATCAGGTTTCAAAAAAAATTCCATTCACCCTCACCGAATGGAGCCGTTTTCTTCACATTAGTGAGCGTACCATTCAGCGTTACCAATCAGAAAATAAAACTTTCGAGCCGCTTCAATCCGAAAAAATTACCCAATTAACCATGTTGTGCAATTATGGTAACCAAGTTTTTGGTTCTTCTGATGCATTTTTCAAATGGCTTAATGAGCCTAGCATTGCACTTGGCGGTGCTGCACCCAAATCTTTTTTGGATAACAGCTTTGGCATTGATTACATCAAAAATGAATTAGGCCGCATAGAACACGGTGTATTGGCTTAGTATTTTATGATAGTTTATCGCTTGGCACGCAGGGCTTTTAAAGATGATTTAAAAGGTATTGGCGCAGAAAAATTTGGTGGCAGATGGAATAATGTTGGTGTGCCAATGTTGTACACTTGCCAACATAGATCTTTGGCGTTGTTAGAAGTGGCTGCGCACGTTCAACTAACGCATATGCCTCAGGATTTTTATATGATTGAAATAGAAATTCCGGATAGTGCTATTCAAATTGTTTCCGAAAATCAGTTGCCTTTTAAATGGATGGAAAATCCGCATAACAGTTTAACACAATCGTTTGGTGATGCATTTGTTAAAAGTAATACAGCACTTGCCATGCGTGTTCCTAGTGCAATTGTTAAACAAGAGTATAACTTACTCATCAATCCTAACCATAAAGATTCTTATCATATTAAAATCGTAAACTCGTATCCATTTGTTATTGATAACAGGTTGGCGAAATAATGACTTATGAATACAGATATAGTTCAACTAAAAAAACAAGCTCAAGCAAAACGCAGCGATAACCAAAAGTTTTTTGAGCGACTTAAAAAGCAACGACCAAGCGATTTAGATCAAACAGTGCATAGCCTGCATGATAATGCGTTTAAGAAGATAGATTGTTTATCGTGTGCCAATTGTTGTAAAACTACAGGGCCTTTGTTTACACAACGCGATATCAAAGTATTGGGTAAACATTTGAAAATAACTCCACAACAGTTTATTGATAAATATTTGCGTATTGATGAAGACAACGATTATGTATTACAACAAGTACCTTGCACGTTTTTAGGCGCTGATAATTATTGTTCGGTATATGATTACAGGCCACAAGCTTGCAGAGAGTATCCACATACCAATCAAAGTAAAATGCATACTATTTTTAAAGAAACGTTAAACAATACAGAGGTTTGTCCTGCGGTGTTTCAAATTGTAGAGCGTCTTAAGCAAATTTACAAATAACTAAAACAAGGATAGTTTTTTACCACTTGTTTTTGCTTCAAAATCTAATAACCAACTTTTTCTTTTCAAGCCCCAAGCATAACCGGTAAGTTTACCATCTGTAGCCACAATGCGGTGACAAGGAATAACGATGGCCAATTTGTTTTTAGCATTTGCTCCAGCAACAGCGCGTACTAAATTATCGTCATTAAATTTTTGTGCAAGCTTCAAATAACTGAGTGTTTCGCCAAATGGTACTTGTGTGAGCTGCTCCCAAACCTGTTGCTGAAATACTGTTCCTTCTTGTGTTAGAGGTAACTCAAATTGTTGGCGTTTGCTTTCAAAATACTCCACTAATTGTTGTTTTGCTTTTTTAGTTAGGGCTGATTCGCTAATTGACGATGAAAACTCATCATCGAAATAAAGTTGATGAATATGCGTTTTGGTGGCCTTTATAACTATTTTTCCAATAGGGGATATAAACTCATCAACAAAAGGAAAGGCAACGATTTTCATGCAGCGAAAATACATTGCCTTTTAAACTCTTTAATGTTGTTTTGTACACAACATTAAAAAATGTATTTAAAATTAATCGCCTTAGTGTTGTGCAATAACCGATGCTGCTGTTTTCTTTAAGGTCTCTAAATCGGTAAAACCTTTTGCTATGGCATAATATTTACCATTACGCACCAATATAACCATTGGGTAACCTGTAACTCCCCAATTTGCTGCGGTTTGAAACCAATCGCTAGTTTGTTTGCGCATTTCTTCGCTGTTTAATTTTTTGATAAACTCAGTTTCGTTTATGCCATATGGTTTGATAAGTTTTTTATAAACCTCTTCGTCTCTCAAATCATTACCATCAACAAAATAGGCCAACTGTATGGCGTGCGAAAACTCAACTACATCTTTGGTGTTAAATGATTTAAACGTTTCTAAAGCTATTGATGGTTTTACAGATGACGACCAAAGTGTTTTGGTTTTTAATTGATCAAGGTATGGTTGTCCGTATTTCATGCCCGAGTATTCTTCCACTCTTTTGTATGCACCTAAAATGTAATCAGCAAAATCGCCAATTGGTCCTTCTCTGTCGCCTACAACCATTCCGCCACTTACCACATCAAACTCAAAAGAGTCTTTAAACTCTTTATGAAAATCGCCCATTACTTTCCCAAAACCAAAACACCAACCGCACATGGGGTCGTAAACGTATATTATTTTATCTTTATCCATAGTTTTACTAAGCGGATTTTCGTGATTTCCTACCGCATTAAATTTTAAAAGTGCTGTAATTAAAAGTGCAATTATCATGGTGTAACTTTTATTAACCAATTTGCATGGGTACATCCATTAATAGTAACTCTGCATTGCTATCAGCGCTAATCTCAATCTCTTTGGTGTCCCAAATTCCAAGTCCATCTCGCTTATTTAACTTCTGGCCATTAATGGTTACATCACCATCAATTACAAATGCATAAACACCATTTCCTGGTTTAAATATTTTATAGGTTTGTTTAAAGCCTTTATCTAACTTTCCTAGGTTAAACCAAGCATCTTGGTGTATGGCAATGCCACCATCTTTTGCATTGGGCGAAACTACTACCTGTAATTTGTTTCTACGGTCGTTTGGTTTAAAAGACCGTTGATCGTATTTAGGTTTAATGTTAGATGATTTAGGGAATAGCCAAATTTGTAAGAAGTGTGCTTCTTTATCTTTGTTTTTGTTGTATTCGCTGTGCTGAATTCCGGTTCCGGCACTCATGGTTTGTATGTCGTATTGTTTAATTACACTTACATTACCTAAAGTATCTTTATGCTCTAAATCGCCATAAAGCGGAATAGAAATAATTTCCATGTTATCATGCGGGTGTTTCGGAAATCCTGTTCCACCTGATATAATATCATCATTTAGCACACGCAACACACCAAAATTTATACGCTCGGGGTTGTAATAGTTGGCAAAACTAAAGGTATGTTTGGTATTTAACCAACCATGGTTAGCACCACCGCGTGTATTGGCTTTATGCAAAACCATGTTTGTTTTTACTTTTGATTGCGTAGGAGGTATGTGGTTAAAACCAATATTGTCTATTGGTAATAATTCATCGTTGTTGTTGGTCATTACCTCAACAGCCGATGCGCCTTTTAAAAATAAACCGGCTGAGGCCAATAAACCCGCTTTTAAAAAGTTTTTACGTTTCATGGTTTTATTATTTTAAAGTTTGTTGTTAAAAACAAATTCATCTTGCAAAAATCTTTCGCCACGCATTGTTTCCGACTTTTGTTGGAACTCATTTAATGCTGAAAAGTCTTTACCCGGATAACCAAGTGATAATAATGTTACAGGCTCTAGTGTATCGGGAATATTTAATAGTTCTATTGCTTTATCATTATAAAAACCAGCCATTGGGTGTAATTGTAAACCCAATGAAACAGCTTGTATATTCATGGCCATAGTTGCTGCACCTAAATCATACAAGTTGTGGTGGTATTTATTTCCGTTGCTCATGTTTTTTGTAGCCATAGCTAATATTAAAACCGGAGCATGTTCATTCCATGGTTTATTACCATCCATTAAGGTATCAAAAATAGTTTGCCATAAAGGTTGGTTTTTGTGGGCGTAAATAAAACGCCACGGCTGTTGGTTTGATGTGCTAAAACTCCAACGAGCAGCTTCAAAAATACTGTTTAGTTTTTCTTGCGCTATCGGAGTTGGCGCAAACGCACGAATACTTTTTCTTGTTTCAAGTAAGGGTAGGATAGGGTGGTTTATTTGGTTTGATTTTTCCATGGTATTTAAATAATTGCCCTCAACCCAAGTGGTCGAGGGCAAAGGTATTAAGCTTGTTTTACCAATTGAACGTTTAAGTGAAGTTTCACTTCATCGCTCACTACAGCACCACCAGCTTCGGTTAATGCATCCCATTTTAAACCAAACTCTTTACGTTTAATTTTTCCGTTAATTTCAAATCCGGCTTTAACATTACCCCAAGGATCAGTAGCAGTGCCACCGTATTCCACTGTTAATTCAATAGGTTTAGTTACATCGCGTAAGGTAATGTTACCTGTTAATTTGTATTCATCGCTACCGGTTTTTGTAAAACCTGTTGAAGTGAAAGTTACTTTAGGGAAAGCTTCTGCGTTAAAGAAATCATCTGATTTTAAGTGACCATCTCTATCTGCATTGCCTGTGTTTAGGCTTGCTACATCAGCTGTAAAGCTAATTTTAGCGTCTGAGAAATCTTCATTAGCATTTTCTAAACTACCTTCAAATGTTTCAAATTTTCCGGTTAATGTTGTTACTACTAAGTGTTTTACTTTAAATGAAATTTCGCTGTGCGAAGGGTCAATGGCCCATTTTGATGTTGTAGTCATGTTTTATATTTTTAGTTTATTGTTAATATTCTAATTCAAGCATTGGTAAATCCATTACCAATATGCGTGCATTTAATGAAGCCTTGATGTTAAAATCTGTATATTCTGTAATACCAATGGCATCGCGTCTTTTCAGTTTTTCTCCGGCTACTTCCACATCACCTTCAATTACAAACACATAAGCACCGTTACCTGTTTTTTTAGTGGTGTAATTAGTTTGGTTGTTAGCATCAAGGTCTATTAAATTAAACCATGCCTGTTGATGAATAAAAATGGCATCACCTTCTTGTTGCGTGTTGGGTTTAATTATTTCCTGCCATTTGTTTTTTCTATCTTCAGGCAAAAATGTTTTTTGATCGTAACGTGGTGTAACATTACCCTTATCTGGAAATACCCAAATTTGGAAAAGTTTAACTGGATTATTCTTGTCAGGATTCATTTCCGAGTGAAAAACACCGGTACCGGCACTCATTACTTGTACATCATTTGGTTTCATAATGCTACCGTTGCCCATACTATCTTTATGTTCTAAAGAACCTTCCTGCACCAAGGTGATAATTTCCATGTTATCATGTGGGTGTTTACCAAAGCCCATTCCTTGAGCTACTTCGTCATCATTTAATACGCGCAGCGCCCCAAAATGTATTTTGGTTGGGTCGTACCAACTTGCGAAACTAAATGAGTGTTTTGCGTTAAGCCAACCATGGTTTGCGTGGCCTCTGTCTTCGGCTCTATGAATAAGTGTTTTCATACGTTTTAATTTAATCTAATATCTTTACTTATCAAATTCTATACAAATGTATAAACAATATATGTATATACAAGTATTGGCATAAAATTTTTATCCCCTTAGTTTATCTAATAAGGTGTTAAGGCTTTTAAACTCTATAACTGTAAGGTTTTTAAAAGTAGTTAACCAGTTGTCAGTTTCTTTGTCAATTTCTGACAAAAGGTCTAACCCTTTTTGGGTAATGGTGATATCAACCTGTCTTCTGTTATCAGGGCATTGTTCGCGGGTAACTAAATTATTGGCACGTAATTTCTCTACAAGGCGGGTTGCGTTAGAGTTTTTGTCAATCATGCGCGAGGCTATATCAAACAACATTAACTTTTTAGGGTGGGAGCCGCGTAAAATACGCAATACATTAAATTGTTGCGGTGTAATACCGTGTGGTTTCAAGCGTCTTAGGTTGCTTGATTCAATCCAACTGGCAGTAAACAAAATGTTAATAGCCGCCTTCTCCTGCTCGGTTTCAAATTTTTTTTGTTTGATATCGTTTTCTAAACGCATAGGAACAAAAATAGAAAAAGTTGTCATGGAGACAACTTTTTCTTAATAAAACTTAATGCTATTTAATTTCTTATTTTTCGGCCACAAGCTTCGATATCTCTAAACATACATCAACCGCTTTTTGCATGTCTTGCACACTCACGTATTCCAATTTACTGTGTATGGCCATTTCGCCTGTAAAAATATTAGGACAAGGCAATCCCATAAAACTTAAACGACTACCATCGGTTCCTCCTCTAATATTGGTAATGGTAGGAGTAAGGCCTGCATTTTTATAGGCTTGCTCAGCAATTTGCATCACATGTGGTTGTCCGTCTAAAATTTCTTTCATGTTACGGTATTGCTCCTTTACTGCAAACTCAAAACCTGAACCCGGAAATGCATCAATGGCTTTTTGTGCCAACTCGTGCAACATGTTTTCGTGTTCAGCTAATTTAGCCGTAACAAAATCACGAATAATAAATTGCACTTTGGTTTGCTCTAATCCGCCACTTACTGCAACCGGATGCACAAAACCTTCGTAACCTTCAGTAACTTCAGGCGTAAGTTTATCGCTTGGTAAACTGTTAATGAAATACGCAGCAACCTTTTGCGAGTTTACCATTTTTCCTTTTGCATACCCCGGATGTGCACTTACTCCGTTAAAAATAATGGTGCACGCATCAGCACTAAAGTTTTCACCTTCTAAATGTCCGCGTTCGCCACCATCAAGGGTATAACCAAAATCGGCATTTAGTTTTTTCATATCGGCTTTATCTACGCCACGACCAATTTCTTCATCTGGTGTAAACAAAATTCTAATATCGCCATGTTTAATTTCTGGATGAGCTTGTAACAATTGGGCCACATTCATAATAATGGCAACACCGGCTTTATCATCAGCACCCAATAAGGTTTTACCACTTGCTGTAATCATATCATCGCCAATACGCTCATTTAAATACGGATGGTTGTTTTTGCTTAATACTTGTGTGGTATCATCAGGCAATACAATATCGCTGCCATCCCAGTTTTTATGCAAAATAGGTTTTACATCTTTACCACTGCAATCAGGCGCGGTATCTACGTGGCTGCAAAAACAAACGGTTGGCACTTTTTTATCTATGTTTGATTTTACTGTGGCATACACATAACCAAACTCATCCATTTCGGCATCGCTAATGCCCATGGCTTGCAGTTCTTCCACCAAAAGTTTACTTAAGTTTTTTTGTTTTAATGATGATGGTGTGGTATCCGAATTCGGATCAGCCTCGGTATCAATTTGTACATAGCGCATTAAACGCTCAGCTACGGTATAGTTCATTGTTTAGTTATTAGTTGATTGGTTGAATAGTTGATTTGTTATTAGTTGATAGGTTATTGGTTGATGGTGATTTCGTATTTCGAAACGAAGTTCAGCGGAGCTAATTTCGTATTTCGTGCTTCGAATTTCTCACTCCATTTTATCTTCCGCCAAATATACTGCTTCCTACCCTTATCATGGTAGAGCCGTGTTTTATGGCCAATTCGTAATCGCTGCTCATGCCCATGCTTAATTCGGTAAAACTCTCCCGTTTTAAAATAGGATACTGGTGTATTTCTTGTTTTAAGGTGTTAAAAAACTGGTTTAAGTTTTCAAATTCACTTTCAATTTGTGCAGTATTCTCGGTATAAGTTGCCATACCCATCAACCCACAAATAGTTATATTTTGCAGTTGTTGGGTGGTTGCTTGGTTTAATAATTCAATCACTTCTTCATTACTCAACCCAAATTTTGTTTCTTCTTTTGCAATGTACACTTGCAACAAAACATTAATTGTCCGGTTGTTTTTAACAGCTTCTTTATTAATGGTTTCAAGTAACTTCATGCTATCAACGGCATGTATTAAATGCACAAAAGGTGCAATGTATTTTACCTTGTTGGTTTGCAGGTGGCCAATTAAATGCCACTCGGTATCGGCCGGCATTTGTGGTTGCTTGTTAGCTACTTCTTGTACCTTGTTTTCGCCAAAAGCACGCTGACCGGCTGCATAGGCTTCTTGCAACATTTCAATGGGTTTAGTTTTACTTACCGCAATAAGTTTTACGTGGCCCGGTAATTGTTGCCTTATTTTTTCAATATTTGCAGCTATCATATTTTAAAAAATCAATCATGCAAAAATATCTTTTCGTA
>JBFYQC010000098.1:0-23870 GCA_041302975.1 Bacteroidota bacterium | reverse complement strand
CACTTAAAACAAGTTGGGCAGGCCGCTTAACAATCGCTAATCATAACACATAAAAATAACGCCACTTCATATTTTGAAGTGGCGTTTATATTTTAACCAAATTAGCGTTTATTTTATTACTTTCAATAGCTCTATGATAGAAACATAAGTATCTAAATTATCTGGGTCAATAGTATCCCAATCCACCCATTTTACTTCGGTTATGCTCTCTTCAGTTTGAGGTGTTAATTGCTTATCAAAATCTGTTTGCATTTTGTACCAATACGTAATTTTTAAAAAGTTAAAATTATGCATTTTATAAATATGGTAAGTGCTTGGCAATTTCTCCAACACGGTTAATCCATCAATCCCACATTCTTCCATCACCTCTCGCACTGCACTTTCTTCTGGTAACTCCTCGCCTTCCATTTTACCTTTTGGCAAATCCCATTTACCCAAACGTTTTATCAGCAATACTTCGTTTTTACTGTTAAATACCACACCACCTGCTGCTTCAATTATAGCAACATGGGTACACACATCTAAAAATGCAAATTCTTCATCATCGGTAATTAATACAAAACCTGTATTTTTTTTCGCTTCACAATCTTTTAAATAATGCGCAGTTTTGGTTGGATCGTAGTTAACTCTAGTGCATGCTTTATAGCGTGCATCATTAATATCTGTTGATGTTAACAGGAAAGGTTTATCGTTAATGAAAATTTTATACATTTGCGTAATGCAACAAGTTGATAGTACATCCGCGAAGATAGCGGAATATTTGTTAGAAATTAATGCCATTAAATTAAGTCCTGATGCCCCATTTACATGGACTAGCGGATGGAAATCGCCCATATACAGTGATAACCGTTTATCGTTATCGCACCCACATGTTCGAAATTTTATTAAAACATCGTTAGGCGAATTGGTAAAAAACGAGTTTCCAGGAGCAGAAGCTATTATTGGTGTAGCTACAGCCGGTATTGCCCCGGGTGCATTGGTAGCTGATGAAATCAATTTACCTTTTGGTTATGTTCGCTCTGAGGCAAAAAAACATGGTATGGGTAAGCAAGTAGAAGGAGATATTAAGCCTGGCCAAAAAGTGGTAGTTGTTGAAGATCTGGTATCAACCGGAAAAAGTAGTTTACAAGCTATAAAATCATTACGCGAATATGGTTGCGAGGTATTAGGTATGGTATCTATTTTTACCTATGGTTTTGATGCCGCTAAGTTAGCTTTTGATGAGGCGGAATGTCCTTATTTTTCATTAAGTAATTATAATGTTTTGGTTGATGTTGCTGTAGGTAAAAACATCATTCAACCTGAACAAATGAGCATTTTGGCTGAATGGAGAAAAAGCCCTGATACTTGGGGACGTTAACATTGGCTTATTGATTTAACGCATTTACCTTATTAACTAACACACAATTTGAGACCAATAATTGAAGCCATAAAATTTGTTCTAGCCATTTATTTTGCCATAATGACGGCCATCGGGTTTATTGTTTTGTATCCCGGTTTTGCCATTACACTTAATAATCCTAAATGGTACAAATATGGTCACTTTCTGCGTAAAGTTTGGGGACATTGGTTGTTCTTTTGTGGGGCAATTTTTGTTAAACAAATTGAAGAAAAAAGTTTTACTCATAAAGGTAAAGCATACGTAATAGCGCCCAACCACACCAGTAAGTTAGATATTGTAACCCTAACCGTAAAGCTAAAAATCAACTTTAATTTTATGGCTAAAATAGAGTTGGCACATGTACCTGTTTTTGGTATTTTTTTCAGAACAATTGATATTGCAGTGGATCGCAAAAACCCTCGCCATGCTGCCAAAGCATACCAACGTGCGGTTGATCAACTAAAACTTGAAAAACGTAGCATTGTTATTTTCCCTGAAGGAACAATACCTAGCAATACACCTAAATTAGGCAGGTTTAAAGATGGGGCATTTAAATTAGCTATAGAAACACAAACACCTATTTTGCCGGTAACCATTATTAACAACTGGAAAATATTACCCGACAATGGTAAATTTAGATTTAGACCAGGAAGGGTATTACAATACGTGCATCAACCTATAAGTACAGACGGATTAACCCTTGATGATATACCTGCACTTAAACAACAAGTGCACGATTTAATAACAAACAAATTAGCAGAGTATGGACATAAACAATGAAATGATTGATAAGCTGGCAGACCTTGCTAAGTTGGAATTTACTGCCGAAGAAAAAGAAAAACTAAAAGGTGATTTAAGCAGAATAACCAAGTTTTTTGAGAAATTAAATGAACTAAACACTGACCATGTTGAGCCATTGATTTTTATGACTGATGAAGTGAATGTGTTGCGTGCTGATGAAGTTCATCACCCAATTAACAAGGAAGAAGCGCTAAAGAATGCACCTGCAAAAGACAGCGATTACTTCCGTGTTCCTAAGTTTATAGAAAAATAATATTTACAAGGTAAGTTTAAATACTTACTACATTTTAACCGTGCAAAAAACATCAATATTAATATGGTTTATCTTGTTTGCTTTAACTGTGTCGGCACAAATTAAGGTAAGTGAGATGGGCGATGTTAAAAATGCACAATCATTGGTTAAAAATTATTTTTTGGGTGATGGCATACAACTTACTAAAGTAAACTACAAAGGCCACCCTGAGGCCATAGGTTCTTTTACCGATGTTAACCGCATCACCGGATTTGGAAAAGGTTTAGTATTAAGCACCGGCCGTGTTGAACTGATTGCAGGCAAAAACTCCAGGCCCAACGCAGGAGCCAATTTTGCCGACCATTTCTTTTTTGATGAAGACTTACTAACCAAAGCCCCCCAATGTGATGGTGCAGTTTTAGAACTAGAATTTATACCCGACAGCGATAGCTTATGTTTCGCATTTGTATTTGGCAGCGAAGAATATCCCGAGTTTGTTGGTAAAGAATTTAACGACATGTTTCAATTGTTGTTAGAACCTTTATTCATTAAATCAAAACCTAAAAATCTAGCCGTATTGCCTAATAAAAAAATGATTACCATAAACAATGTTAATCACTTAAAACTTTCTGAACTATATGTAGACAATACGTCACCCTCTAGCCCATATTACAATTTACTTGAGTTTGACGGATTTCTGAAGCCCATGTACGCTGGTGTTCGCGTGGCTAAAGGCAAACCTTATCGTTTAAAAATTATGGTGGTTGATTTAGAGGATTGCGAATACGATAGTGGTGTATTGCTTGAAGCATACTCGTTACGCAGCCTTTCAACCAAACCTAAAAAGTATGAGGCCATAAAACGGAGTTACACGTTTAACTTCGGAAGTAATTTGTACGCGTTGAACCAAAAGGAATTGTTAAAAACAAAAAAACTTTGCGACAGCTTAAGTCGTTTTGCTTTTGATAGCATAGTTGTAATTGGCCATACAGACAATTCGGGCAATACAGACAGCAATCAGTTACTTTCGTATAACAGAGCACTATATTTGACCCAATTATTTGAACAAGAAGATTTAAGATGCGCCAAATACATAGCAATTGGCAAAGGCAGTTCGGCCCCCATAACCAATAATCAAACCGATAAAAATAAAGCAATTAACCGCAGGGTTGAAATTGTATTTTACCGTAAAGCAAAATAACAACATGCAACGATATGGCTTGATTGGATATCCTTTAAAAAACAGCTTCTCAGCAAATTATTTTAACCAAAAATTTGCTGAGCAAGGACTTGATTCCGTTTATCAAAACTTTATTTTAGAGGATATTGAAGAGTTTCCTAATTTAATAAATAATTACCCTGATTTAAACGGCTTAAATATTACCATTCCATATAAGCAAGTCATTATTCCATTCCTTAATCACCTTGATGTGGTTGCACAAAAAGTAGGTGCTGTTAATACCATAAAATTCACCCAAAACGAATTAGTTGGTTATAATACGGATGTTTTTGGGTTCGAAAAAAGTATTTTGCCACTATTAAAGCCTTGGCATCAAAGTGCGCTTGTACTAGGCACAGGAGGTGCATCAAAAGCGGTACTTTACGTTTTAAATAAATTAGGCATTAAGTATACACAAGTAAGTCGTAACCCGGAGGCTGGTTTACTATACGAAGAGTTAGATAAATCGTTCATGCGTTCGCATCAAATTATCATAAATTGTACGCCATTAGGTATGTTTCCAGCTGTTAATGATTGTCCACCTATACCTTACCAATACATCACCAACTTACATTTTGTTTACGATTTAATTTATTTACCGGCCGAGACGGTGTTTTTAAAACAAGCGCGAGAAATCGGGGCCTTTACCAAAAATGGTTTACAAATGTTAGAACTGCAAGCAGAAAAAGCCTGGCAGATCTGGCATGAATAAATATTACGTTTTACAAAACAACTTGGCACAGATAATCAAACCATTACAAGTATCAAATGCGAATTGTGGCCTTTTTGTTAATATCTATTAGTGGTTTAGGTGTGTATTTTTAATGTTAAAAGCTAAAATTTGACGGTATGAAGCGCTTTTTATTTAGTATTTTATCAACCTTAACCTTACCCCTATTTGCACAATCACCAACCGAACCCATTGCGGTATTGGGAGGTCACGCTAACGATGTGGATGCAGTATCTTTATCTAATCAGGGATACATTGCAACAGGATCGTTTGATCATAAAATAAACATTTACAAATCAGACAGCCCATTTACATTTTTTAAAAGTTTAAGTGGCCACATGGGTCCGGTTAATGTGGTATCATTTAACAGCAACGGTAAATTGTTGGCAAGCGGTAGCGAAGACAGGGTAATTGTATTGTGGGATTCGCTTTGGCGCCAAAGCAGACGATTTGAAGCTCATAAAGATAAAATCAATTGCCTCGCATTTGACCCACGTGGTCGTTATTTATACTCGGGCTCTGATGATAAAACACTTATTGTTTGGGACATACTAACTGGCAAACAAATAAAAACAATTGTGCATGGTCAACCCATAAATGCCATAGCCCCAACAAACGATATTAAATTTGTATACGTTGCAGGTGCCGAACCCAAAATTAAGTTGTACCACATGTTATCAAACAAAGTGATTAAAACACTTGACGGACATACTGATGTGGTGAATGATCTGGCCATTACACGTGATGGTAAATTTATGGTAAGTGGTTCTAACGATAAAACAGCTAGGATTTGGGATTTAACAACAGGTAAACAATTACGCATTTTACCAGTTGATTGCTGGAAAGTAACCACGGTAAGTATTAGTGATGATAACCTATATGTAACGACCGGGTGTAACGATGGTAGTATTAAAGTATGGGAGTTAGCTACAGGTAAGCTAATTAACAGCGTTGATTTTAGCGGAAGCATTGCCAGAAATGTGATGTTTGGTAAAACCAATCAGCATATTTTAGGCGCTTTTATGTTGCGCAATAGTACAGAGTACGGATTACGTGTTTACCAAAGTAAAATTTCATTAACACCGGTCAATGTTTCTTCAAAAAACAATACAAATACTGCTGACAGTACAAAAAAAGAACCCATTAAAGGTCCTAAAACACCCATAACCCCTCCATACAAAACCCCAACTCAACAAAAAAAATAATTGCAAATATTTTAATCACAACTAGTTACGAAAGGAGTTTGGAACGCTTCTAAAATTCTTAAAAATTTCTGATTTATGTTAGTGACACATTTAAAAATACTATACATTCGCAATCTGAAAAAAATTGACAAAAATTTTATTTTCTAATACACGCAAAATGAAAATTGTTACTTCTGTTTTAAAATCGCTTGTACTTGTAACAGCACTTTTCAGCTTCTCTTTAACAGCTGCATTTGCTCAAAGTGCGGAAGAGGGTGAAAAACTTTACAACGCAAACTGTACATCATGCCACGCCATTAATGAAAAGGTTGTTGGCCCTGCTCTGAAAAATGTTCACACCAAACGCAAAGAAGCTTGGTTAATTAAATGGATTAAAAACTCGCAAGCTCTTATCAAAAGTGGCGATGCCGAGGCTGCAGCCGTTTACAAAGAAAACAACGAGTCGGTAATGACTTCGTTCGAAAACTTAAGTGACAACGAAATCAAATCAGTTATCGCTTACATTAAGAAAGCAAGTGAAGCCCCTGCTCAAGCGGCTGTCGTTCCAACAGGAACATCAACAGACGTTTCAGTAACCGCCACCACTACGTCTGAAGTTAGTAATACACTGAAAACAAGCATTAACTGGTTAATCATCATCATTTTGGTGTTATTGGTAATGGTTATTGTTTTAGTTTTAGACATCTTAGTTAAAGTTGGCGAAATACAAGGCAAAAAAGTAATTAACTGGAACGGAATCAACGCAAAGTTAATGTTAGCTTTTGGTGCTATTGGTATTGTTGCTTCTGCCTGGGAAATATGGGAACATGGTAAACTAACCGTATTCAATCAAACTCCAGCTTCAACACACGGTGCCGAGTACGATAACATGTTTATGATTACCTTAATTATTACAGGTATTGTATTCTTTATTACACAAGGATTGTTATTCTGGTATGCATACAAATACAAACACAGTTCAAAACGTAGAGCGTTGTTTTATCCAGATAACCATAAAATAGAATTAATATGGACAGTTATTCCTGCTATAGTTTTAACTATATTGGTAGTAAGAGGTTTGAAAACTTGGACTGACATGACGGGCGAGAAAGACCCAAGTTCGCGAGTTATTGAAGTATATGGTTTTCAATTTGCATGGAACGCACGTTATGCCGGAGAAGATAATTTATTGGGTAAACACGATTTCCGTCAAATAGGTGTAATTAATGCATTAGGTGTTGATACCAATGATGCGAAAGCTCAAGATGATATCATTACCAACGAATTGCATTTAGCTGTAGGTGAGCCGGTAATGTTAAAGTTCCGTGCTAAAGATGTTATTCACTCTGCATATTTACCGCACTTCCGCGTACAAATGAATGTTGTGCCAGGTTTACCAACCCAATTTGGTTTCACACCATCGTTAACAACAGCAGAAATGCGCCAACAATTAAACGATCCTAAATTTGATTACGCTATTTTATGTAACAAAATTTGTGGTAGCGCACATTACCGTATGAAAATGAAGGTTGTGGTTCATACCAAAGAAGAATTCAAAAAATGGTTAGCTCAACAACCTAGATTGGTTAATAAAAGTACACCTGCTGCTCAAGCAACAGCACAAGTTGAAACATCAACTGAAACAAAAGCGGCTAATTAATTCTTTATTATTAATAACAATAATTACGACTAACAAAAGTATATGAGCACGCACACAGCACACACAGATGGAGCACACCATGACGCTCATGATCATGGCCATCACCACGAGACATTCATTAGCAAGTACGTTTTCTCGATGGACCACAAAATGATTGCGAAGCAATTCCTAATCACCGGTATCATCATGGGAGTAATTGGTATGAGTATGTCATTAATCTTCCGTTTACAATTGGCTTATCCCGACATGAAGTTTCCTTTCTTGGAAAGTATAATTGGTCAATGGGGTAAAGATGGTAAATTAGACCCTAACTTTTATTTGGCTTTAATTACCATCCACGGTACAATCATGGTGTTTTATGTACTTACTGCAGGTTTAAGTGGTACATTCTCAAACTTATTAATTCCATTACAAGTAGGTGCTCGTGATATGGCTTCGCCTTTCATGAACATGCTTTCATACTGGTTCTTCTTCTTATCTTCAGTAGTGTTATTATCTTCACTATTTGTTGATGGTGGTCCTGCTTCAGCTGGTTGGACAGTGTATCCACCTTTATCTGCTTTACCTAAAGCCATTCCCGGTTCAGGTACCGGTATGACATTATGGTTAGTTGCAATCATCCTTTTCATCGCATCTTCATTGTTAGGTGGTATTAATTATATCACTACAGTTTTAAATATGCGTACAAAAGGCATGAAAATGACCCGTTTACCTTTAACGATTTGGGCATTTTTAATTACAGCAGTATTGGGTTTATTATCATTCCCTGTATTATTAGGCGCAGGTTTATTACTAATTTTCGACCGTAGTTTTGGTACAAGTTTTTACTTAAACGAAATTGTTGCTGAATTAGCCGGAGGTATTGAGCGTGTAGGTGGTAGCCCAGTGTTATACCAGCATTTATTCTGGTTCTTAGGTCACCCTGAAGTTTATATTATCTTATTACCTGCATTAGGTATCACTTCTGAAGTAATTGCAACCAACTCACGTAAACCAATTTTCGGTTATCGTGCAATGATTGGCTCTATCTTAGCTATCGCATTCTTATCATTTATAGTGTGGGGGCATCATATGTTTGTTACCGGTATGAATCCGTTCTTAGGTTCAGTATTTATGTTGGGAACATTAATTATTGCGGTTCCATCTGCAGTAAAAACATTTAACTACATGGCAACCTTATGGAAAGGAAATTTACAGTTAACTCCAGCTATGATGTTTGCAATAGGTTTGGTATCATTTTTCATTTCTGGAGGTTTAACAGGTATTTACTTAGGTAACGCTGCGTTAGATATCAACTTACACGATACTTACTTCGTAGTTGCTCACTTCCACTTGGTAATGGGTAGTGCTGCAATATTCGGAATGATGAGTGGCATTTACCATTGGTATCCTAAAATGTTTGGCCGCATGTTAAATAATACTTTAGGTTATTTACATTTCTGGTTAACTTTAATTTCAGCGTATTGCGTATTCTTCCCAATGCACTTTATGGGCTTAGCGGGTGTACCACGCAGATACTATGCAAACACAGCCTATGATCAGTTTGATGTGTTTGTAGATATGAACCAATTTGTAACCATTGCGGCTATTGTTGGTGGTGCTGCACAAATTCTATTCTTGGTTAACTTCTTCGGAAGTATCTACAGAGGTAAACGTGCTCCACAAAATCCATGGCATTCTAATACATTAGAATGGACTGCTCCAGTAGAACATTTACATGGTAACTGGCCTGGTGATATTCCTTATGTATATCGTTGGCCATATGATTACAGCAAACCAGGTGCAGAGTTGGATTATATCCCGCAAAATGTACCTGACCCAGATCAAAATGATCCTTTGGATGAACCAAAAGCAGTTCATTTTGATTTGAAAAATACTACCTTACCATTGGTAGAAACAAAAGAAGCATAATATAAATCGTAGTATTTAGCACTGCTAAGTAAAATGATGAATAATCAATCAAAATCAGAAAGAAGATTCAGACGGTTTGGTATACTTACTATCGCCTCTGTCTTCTTTTTGATTTTTGTTGGAGGATTGGTTCGCAGCACGGGTAGTGGAATGGGTTGTCCTGATTGGCCAAAGTGTTTCGGGCAATGGGTTCCGCCATCAAACGTAAGCGAATTACCTGATAATTACAGAGAGTTATTTAAAACATCAACCCATGAAGTAGCTCAATTTGATGTATACAAAACATGGACTGAATATATAAATAGACTGATTGGTGTAATAACCGGACTATTTATAGCACTCACTGTATTTTTTGCAATACCTTACCTTAAAAACAAGCCAACGGTATTTTGGCTAAGTTTTTTAGCGTTAATACTGACCGCATTTCAAGGTTGGATTGGAGCTAAGGTGGTTGCAACAAACTTAGCACATTGGATGGTAACCATTCACATGGTTATAGCCTTGGTTATTGTTGGATTGTTAATATACACCATAACCAAATCGCAACAATTTGATGTGTTTCAGTTAAATAACGATCGTTCATTGAAGTTGATAATGATTGCAGTACTTATTGTTTCTGCAATTCAAACCGTAAGCGGAACACAAGTTAGAGAAAACGTGGATGCAGTAGCGCTTGTTGCCGGAGAACAAAATAGAGCCCATTGGGTTGATTTACTTGGCAACACGTTTAAATTTCACAGAACATTCTCTGCTGTTAGTGCCTTACTTACTCTAATTATAGTTTATAAATTTAGGTTAGCTTTCGAAAGAAACAGCATTATTTATAAATCAGTATTAGCTCTGTTATTATTAATAGCAGCACAAATACTAAGTGGTAAAGTATTAGACAACTTTGGTTTTCCGGCTCAAATGCAAAGTGTACACTTATTTGTGGGCAGTTTAATTTGTGGTATTCAACTATTTATAACCATCGTTTTATTTTCACGAGTAAAAACAGTTACTGCATAAAAAGCATAACAAACAAAAAATTGGAAAACATAAGCCAACATCAAGTCATCGCAGTTAGTAGCTTTAAGCAAAAAGTAACCGACTACAACCAATTGGTTAAAACACGTTTAACCTTTTTGGTGGTATTATCGGCAGCAATTACTTATGCCACTGCTGCATTCAACCAAGGTATTATTTGGTTTGATATGTTTATACTTATTGTTGGAGGTACATTGGTTACCGGCTCATCAAACGGAATCAACCAAATTATAGAAAAAAACTTTGATAAATTAATGGTGCGTACAGCCAACCGTCCGGTGGCAACAAACCGAATGAGTGCAACCGAAGCTGGCATAGCGAGCGCACTAATGGGAATTGCAGGGGTGTTATTAATTGGCTATTTCCTAAATCCGTTATCTGGTGGTATTGCGGCATTGTCATTGGTATTGTATGCATTCATCTACACACCAATGAAACGTATCTCCCCTATTTCAGTTTTTATAGGTGCTTTTCCAGGAGCATTACCTGTGCTAATTGGGTATACAGCTTTCAGTAGCGCTTTAACCTACGAGGCTTTGATTTTATTCAGCGTTCAATTCTTTTGGCAATTTCCACACTTTTGGAGTATCGCATGGATTTTAGATGATGACTACAAACGAGCAGGTTTTAAAATGCTGCCAACTTACGCAAAAGATAAAAAATCAGCATTAATCACCTTGGCTTTTACTATTTGTTTATTACCAATTGGTTTGATGCCAACATTTGAAGGTTTTACAGGATTAATTTCTGGTATCATATCAATTGCAGGTGGTTTAATGTTAAGTTACTTTGCGTTTAGACTATATATTACCTGCGAAAACAAAGATGCAAAGCGCTTGATGTTCGCATCATTCTTATACTTGCCTTTGGTACAATTCGCATACTTATTTGATAAAATATAACAAATATGATGGCAACAGTTAAACAACAAAATTTAAACGACACACCTCCGATAATTAACCCAACCAAGTTTGTTGTTTGGTTATTAATTGTAGCAAGTGTAATGCTTTTTGCCAGCTTTACTAGTGCATATATTGTGCGCAGAGGTGAAGGCAATTGGTTGTTATTTGATATCCCTTCCCTATTTGCTTACAGCACCGTTATTGTAGTTTTAAGCAGTGCTGCCATACAATGGGCATACCGTGCTGCAAAACGCGATGATTTGGGCCAGGTCAAAATTTCATTATTGGTAACTTTATTGTTGGGAGTTGCATTCTGCATTAGCCAATGGCTAGGCTGGAAAGCACTTGTTGCTAATAACGTTCATTTTGTTGGTAACCCCTCAGAATCGTTCTTTTACGTAATATCAGGTGTTCATTTAGCACACATGGTAGGAGGAATGATCTTTTTATTAGTGGTAATTGGAAAAGCTTTAAATTCAAACATACACAAAAAGAATATATTAACTTTAAACCTATGCGTAACATATTGGCACTTTTTAGGTGCGGCATGGATTTATCTTTACTTTTTCTTATTGTTGAATAGATAATATTATTAAAAATAACAGAACATCACAATATATGGCAAACTCAGCTACTTTAACAACAGACACTAAAACACAATGGGGAGGCGGAAAGTCTCCATTTAGCATTAGCTATGGTAAATTAATGATGTGGATCTTCTTGCTATCTGATGCATTTACATTCTCATCGCTACTCGTTTCATACGGTTTCGTCCGTTACAGTTTTTCAGGTAACGTGGAAACGCCTTGGCCTTCGCCTGATATGGTATTTAACCACTTCCCTTTTACTGATGCTCACTTACCATTAATGTTCGTTAGTTTAATGACGTTCATTTTAATTTTCTCTTCGGTAACTATGGTATTGGCTGTTGAAGCTGGTCATCGCATGGCAAAAAACGAAGTAGTAAAATACATGATTTTAACCATTATTGGTGGTGCTGCATTCCTTGGTTGTCAAGCTTGGGAATGGGCACACTTTATTCATGGTGCAAATCCGAAAACATTAGCAGATGGAACTGTAATTGCCGGTGCAAACTTATTTCAAAACGAATATGGCCCTGTAGCTTTTGCCGATTTATTCTTTATTGTAACTGGTTTCCATGGAGTGCACGTTTTTAGTGGCGTGGTTTTAAACATAGTTGTCCTATTACAAACCATGAACGGTACATTCGAAAAACGTGGTCACTACGAAATGGTTGAAAAAGTTGGTTTATACTGGCATTTCGTGGATTTAGTTTGGGTATTCGTATTTACTTTCTATTACCTTATCTAATTAATTAACTCTTTTTACTAACCGATATAAATTCAAAAAATATAGTATTATGTCAGCACATACAGCAGAACACCTAGAGCATACAGAATCACCTTCAGATATGAAAGCCCAAATTTGGAAAACATTTTGGATACTTTTAGCATTTACTTTAGTTGATATTGCTCTTTACTTTGTTTTAAGTCCAAGCATGTTTAGAAATTGGGTATTTATTATCCTTGGTGTAGTTAAAGCATTCTTTATCGTTTCAATTTTCATGCACATGAAATTTGAACGTAAATTTTTAGCTTGGATGATCGTGTTACCAATGATATTAGTTGTATACTTAATCACGCTAATGGTTACAGAAGCAAAATATGTTGATGACCACGTGAACAAAGATTCAGTAGCAAAACCAGCCACAGAACAAGTAGACGACAAACATGCTCACTAAAAATTATTTTTAAAGATAAACTTAATCAAGAGGTAGTGCCAAAACACTACCTCTTGTTGCGTAATAAAAAATCAAATTGAATATGAAAAGGAAACATTTCTTCCTAGGTATTGCCATTCTATCATTACCCGTAATTATATTTTACATGTTAAACACCGGCAAACAGCGGTATGCAACACTCCCGATTTTTGGGGAGAAAATTCCACCTGAAGGCAACAATAAAGACACTATTTACTATCAAATACCCAATTTTAAAGTGGTAAATCAACATGGTGACAGTATCTCTCAAGCCAATCTAAATGATGGCATTTATGTGGCCAACTTCTTTTTTGCTACCTGTGAAGATGTTTGCCCAAGTATGAATAGAAGGGTGAAATTAGTATATGACGAGATGCAAGAATTGGCCTACAAAAACAGAAAACTTGCCGAAGAAAAAGGTATGCAAATGACAGAAACCCCTGTAAAATTTATTTCGTTTACTGTTGACCCTGAGAACGATTCTGTACCCGTACTAAAAGCTTATGCTGAAAGGTTCAAAATAACTGGTGACAATTGGTTTTTTACAACAGCAGGTAAAGAACATATATTTAACATTGGTAGAGGCTTTTTGTTACCAGTTTCAATTGAAGACAGAACAATTGACCACTCTCAACAGTTATTATTAATAGACAAGCAAAACCGCATACGTGGCATGTATGATGCCTTAGACGACTCGGAGATGAAACGCTTACAAGGAGAAATTAAAGTACTTTTATATGAATACAGTAACAAACAATAACCAAGATAAAATTTATTTTAGGATAGTAATGACCTTATCCGTTGTGGTATTTGCAGCAGTGGTAATACTTAACAGAAAACTAATACCTAGGCCCGATACAACACCAGATTTTGTATACTTTTTACCTAAGCTAAATGCAATAATTAATGCTACGTGCAGTGGGTTGCTATTGATATCGTTATACTTTATCAAGCAAAAAAATATTGCAGCACACAAAACAACCAACATTATTACCTTTATTTTATCAAGTATATTTCTGGTATCTTATGTGTTGTTCCATTATTTTGTCGACAACACTTTATATCCGGATAATGGTTTGAAAGGTCTTTATTATGCCGTACTAATTCCACATATTATTCTTGCGGCTTTGGTATTACCCTTAATTTTACTTTCGTTTTATTATGGTTTAAAAATGAATGTTATTACCCACAAAAAACTGGTGCGTTTTGCCTACCCTATTTGGCTTTTTGTTACAGTAAGTGGTGTAGTAGTATATTTAATGATTTCTCCTTATTACGCATTTTAGAATGATGAATATCATATTCAATGTTTGTTTTTGAATATTAACTTTGTACAATAAAATCATGAAAAAAGTAGCACCACTATTAATCGTTGCACTACTCATTACCTTAAACTTTGAAGTTTTTGCTCAAGGTTGCCCCATGTGTAAAACATCATTGGAGGAAGCTCGTAAAAACGGCTCACAAGTAGGGAACACGCTTAACAGTGGAATACTCTATTTATTGGCTTTACCATATATGGTAGCATCTGTTTTTGGTGTTATTTGGTATCGTAATTACAAGGCCAAGAAGAATACAAACACACAACTATAAAGTTAATTATCATGCCTAAAAATAAATTCGTTGAAAGTAAAGGTCTAGCGATGCTTCAATGTAAATGCCCCAGATGCCAATCAGGCGATTTATTCATCACAAAATCAACAAATCTTAAAGGTTTTATGAATATGAACGAAACATGCCCTGTTTGCGAGTTGAGGTTTGAAATTGAACCAGGTTTTTTTTGGGGAGCCATGTACGTTAGTTACGCACTAACAACAGGTTTAATGTTGGTTACTTTAGGCATTTTATGGCTAGGCTTCCACGATCCTGAGTTTTGGGTTTATGTGGTAAGTATAATCGGTATTGTATTGATTACCCTGCCTTGGGTTTTCAGATATTCACGTATGCTGATGATTCACCTATTTTCACCACTTCGTTTTGATAAAAATTACGTTAAAAACTAATAACAGTAAATAAAATTTAAAGCCTATTTTTACCTCGGTATGAATAGGCTTTTTTATTGCTTTCTTTTGGTTACAATCACCTCTCGTGCTTTAGCTCAATTCGAACTTCAATTGTTTGATAAATTAACTACGCAACCTCTAGTAGGAGCTTCAGTTACCCAAGAGTGGATAAATGATAAAACACCGGCTAAAAACAAACATTTAGCCATTACCAACCATAAAGGTATTTGCCAAATTGAAGAGGATGCCATCAAACAGTTGGCTACATTTACCATTTCACACCAGTCCATCGGAACAGTATCTTATTCTACATATCAGGTTATTCTAAACAACTATAAACTATACCTTACCAACAGTACACCACAGCTTGAGGAAGCCATTATCAGTGCCAATCGTATCAACGAAAAAGCAAAAGATATTGCACGACAAATAGAGACCATCAATAGGCAACAACTCTCCTTCGCGAATCAACAAAACACGGCCGATTTGTTGATGAACCAAAGCAATGTATACATTCAAAAAAGCCAGCAAGGTGGCGGTAGTCCTATATTAAGAGGATTTGAAGCCAATCGTGTGGTATTGGTGGTTGATGGTGTAAGGCTAAACAATGCCATTTTTCGTTCGGGGCATTTACATAATGTAATTCGTATTGATCAAAATTTACTTGAAAAAGTAGAGGTGTTGTACGGCTCAGGTAGCGTTATTTATGGAAGTGACGCCCTTGGTGGTGTAGTGAACTTTATAACAAGAAATCCGGAACTGAATACCGGTTCAAAAAACATTTATTTACGTAACGAGTTATACAGCCGCTACTCGTCATCAAACAATGAAGTTACTTACCATTATAATGCAAATATTGGCGGTAAAAAATGGGCATCATTAACTGCTTTTACCCATAGTAATTTTGGCAATGTGGTACAAGGAAAAAACAGGGATGCTGAATGGGAAAATATAGGTTTACGCCCCATCTTTGTTAAGCGTATCAATAACCAAGATATCATACTTAATAACCCTAACGTTTACGAACAAAAAGAAAGTAATTATAGGCAAATTGACTTTAGTCAAAAGCTACTTTTTAAAGCATCTAATAAACAACAACACATTATCAATTTCCAATACTCAAACACCAGTAATGTACCACGCTACGATAGGCTAACAGACATTAGTAATGGTTTGCCTAAATCGGCACAGTGGTATTACGGTCCTGAAAAAAGATTGTTGCTTTCATACAATTGGCAATACAATTTAAGCCGCACTTGGTTTGACAAAATAAACACAGTTGTTGCGTATCAATTGATAAACGAAAGCAGACACGACAGAAATTTTAATGATATCTGGTTAAGAAGCCGTGAGGAAAAAGTGGATGTTGTGAGTTTGAACATAGATATTTTTAAGCGCATTAAAAAACATGAAATTAGATATGGTATAGATGTACAACATAATAACGTAAGCTCAACTGCACATCAAACCGATATCAACACACAGCAACGTAAAGCGCTTAGCACACGTTACCCGGCAGGAGGAAGTGACATGAGTATGGCCGGCTTATTTGTTAGTCATAATTGGGAAATCAATCCTAAGTTTATTTTAAATGATGGCATTAGGTTTTCATACATCAACACAAATAGTAACTTAGGTAACAGCCTCAATTTTTACGCCTTTTTACCACCAACCATCAAGCAAACCAACCAAGCCATAAATGGTAATCTTGGGATAATATATTTGTACCGTTCAAACCTGCGTTTTTATGCCAATGTATCTAACGCCTTTCATGCACCAAACATTGATGATTTAAGCAAGATTTTTGATAGCAACAGTAAAACCAAAACGGTAATTGTTCCCAATAATAACCTAAAACCAGAGCAAAGTTTAACTTCAGAAATTGGCACAAACCTCACCATACTCAAACATATTAAACTAAACGCAAATATTTATTACACCCAATTGTACGATGCTTTTGTTGTTTCCCCTACACTGGTAAACGGTTCGGATAGCTTGATGTATGATGGCGAAATGTCGAGAGTAAATAGGTTAGCCAACAAACAAGAAGCTTTTGTTATGGGTTGGCATGTTGATGGTATAATAACCATGACCGAAAACTGGAGTTTGTATGGAGCGTATACCTTTACTAAAGGACGTGTAAGACAAACCTATGCCACTACCCCACTCGACCATATTCCACCAACATACGGTCGTGTAGGCTCACAGTTGCAATTAAAAGGGTTTAGGTTTGAGGTTTACTCACAGTTTAGTGGTGCCAAAAAATTAACTGATTACAACCTGAATGGAGAAGACAATTTGCAATATGCCACATCAAGCGGTTTGCCTGCATGGTATACACTAAACAGCAAGTTGCAATACAGTATTTTTAAACGAGGAATTGCTATTAATTTTCAAACCGGGGTTGAGAATATTTTGGACACCCATTATCGCCTTTTTGCAAGCGGTATAAGCGCCATGGGACGTAACTTCTACCTAACAGTTAGGCTAGGTTTTTAACATTAAAAAAATATTACCCAAATCATACCCTAATTTCAACATTTCTACTATATTTGAGTTGTAATAAAAATCTTCAAAGAGATGCTTAACACCATTCAACAATTTATAAATTACTTAAATTACGAAAAGCATTTCTCAGCCCATACCATCCTTGGTTATCAAAACGACTTAGCACAATTTAGCACATTTATTATCCAACAATTTGAAATCGATTCACCATCGGTTATAAGTCATCAACACATTAGAACTTGGTTGGTTGAATTAATGAATAACAACATCGAACCAAGAAGTGTTGCTCGAAAGCTATCTGCTTTACGTAGCTATTTTAAATACCTAATTAAAGAGGAAATAATAAGTAACAATCCTATTGCAAAAGTACACGCTCCCAAAGTGGCCAAAAAACTACCTAGTTTCGTTGAAGAACAAAACTTAAGTCTGCTTTTTGATCAAAAGATTAATAAAACAGAGGAAGATATTTTCAGCAACAATTTTGAAGGGCAAAGAAACAGATTGGTATTGTTACTATTTTACACTTGCGGAGTTCGTTTATCAGAATTGATTGAACTTAAAACCATTGATTTTGATAGCTACCGACAAACCATTAAGGTATTAGGTAAAAGAAATAAAGAACGGATTATTCCAATTACAAAAGAGTTAAATCACGAAATACAAAAATATTTAACACTTAAGGCTCAGGAGGGTTTAAACAACGAGCAGTTGTTTGCTTTGTCGTCTAATAATAAAATGTACCCGAAAGCAGTTTATAATATCGTTAACCGATTTTTAAGTATGGTAACAACAATCGACAAAAAAAGTCCCCATGTGCTGAGGCATACCTTTGCTACCCACCTACTAAACAAAGGGGCAGATTTAAATGCAATAAAAGAGCTGCTTGGGCATGCAAGTCTAGCCGCCACACAGGTTTACACTCACAATAGTATTGAAAGGTTAAAAAACATACATAAAACAAGACATCCAAGAGCATAAAATATTCCTGCACACACACGTATAAACCGAACCAAATGCTGGGCAGGTAGCAAAAAGGTTCAATTAAACAATAAACATATGAAAGTAGACATTCAATCCATCCACTTTACAGCCGACTACAAGCTGCTAGATTTCATCACTAAAAAAATGGAAAAAGTGCAAACCTTTTATGATGGAATAAAAAGCACAGACGTATACTTGAGGGTTGAAAAAGACAGCGAAAAAGAGAATAAAACAGTAGAGGTTAAAATAAACATAAACGGAAACCCTATATTTGCCAAAGAACAAGCAAGCACATTTGAAGCAGCTACTGATTTAGTATTAGACAAATTAGTTGCCCAAGTAAAAAAACATAAAGAAAAAGTAGTGGCTAAACAAGATTAACCACCAAATTTTTATAAAATTAAAAGCCCGTTCTGCATAGCAACGGGCTTTTTTGCAAATATTCAGCTTGATAATCAGCACTGATTAAAAAAAAGTTTGCATATTATTTCCCAAACCAACACTTTTGCACCCGCTGTTACACAACACAACGCCTCTATAAATGCGTTAATTTGAAATTTTGCTTCCAAAAATTTGCATACATCTTGTAAATAACTACATTTGCAGTCCTTTTTTAGGAAAGTAAGTAGACAAGATAGTTCTTTAAATATTGAAAATACTGAACAAGGCTAGCGATAGCCTAACTCAATAAGCCACTTTAGCTCAGCTGGTAGAGCAACTGATTTGTAATCAGTAGGTCGCTGGTTCGATTCCGGCAAGTGGCTCACCTTGATAGGTAATGGGGAGATTCCAGAGCGGTCAAATGGGACGGACTGTAAATCCGTTGCTTCGGCTTCGAAGGTTCGAATCCTTCTCTCCCCACCACCATCAAATAGGTAAAAAGATGAGTGAACAAGAATCAGTGAAGAGGCGTGTAATCTTTTTAAATTTATTAAACCTGCGGGAGTAGCTCATTTGGTAGAGCGACAGCCTTCCAAGCTGTAGGTAGCGGGTTCGAGCCTCGTCTCCCGCTCGAAAGTTTAACGAGGTGATTAAATTACTTAATCACCTCAAAACTTAAAAGCTGTTGTAGCTCAGGGGTAGAGCACTTCCTTGGTAAGGAAGAGGTCGTGAGTTCAATTCTCATCAACAGCTCTAAGAACTGAGTAAAGTGAAGTAGATGGTTTTTATTGTATTTCCCTGAATAAATACAATGTGAGCTGAGTGCATTAATATGCGCGCGGCTTTTGGTATTTTAAAACTTAAAATTAAAAAAAATAAAACAACACAACTATGGCAAAAGAAAAATTTGACCGCAGTAAAGCACACGTTAATATTGGTACTATTGGTCACGTAGATCATGGTAAAACCACTTTAACAGCTGCTATCACTAAAGTTTTAGCTGATGCTGGTTTATCTGAAGCTCGTTCATTCGATTCAATTGACTCAGCTCCTGAAGAAAAAGAACGTGGTATTACTATTAATACAGCTCACGTTGAGTATTCAACTGCTAACCGTCACTACGCACACGTTGACTGTCCAGGTCACGCGGATTACGTAAAGAACATGGTTACAGGTGCTGCTCAAATGGATGGTGCTATTTTAGTAGTAGCTTCAACAGATGGTCCTATGCCTCAAACCCGTGAGCATATTCTATTAGCTCGTCAGGTAGGTGTACCTCGTATCGTTGTATTCATGAACAAAGTGGATATGGTTGATGACCAAGAGTTATTAGAAATCGTTGAAATGGAAATTCGTGATCTATTAAACAAATACGAATTCCCTGGTGATGAAATTCCGGTTATCCGTGGTTCAGCATTAGGTGGATTGAATGGTGATGCTAAATGGGTTGAGAAAATCATGGAATTGATGAATGCAGTAGATACTTACATTCCAGTTCCTCCTCGCGCTACAGAATTACCTTTCTTGATGCCAGTTGAAGACGTATTCTCGATCACTGGTCGTGGTACTGTTGCTACAGGTCGTATCGAGCGTGGTATTATCAATTCAAATGAACCAGTTGAAATTATCGGTTTAGATGCAGAAAACTTAACTTCAGTAGTAACTGGTGTTGAGATGTTCCGCAAAATCTTAGATCGTGGAGAAGCTGGTGATAACGTAGGTTTATTACTACGTGGTATAGACAAAGCTGCTATCCGTAGAGGTATGGTAATTTGCAAACCAGGTTCAGTAAAACCACACACTAAATTCAAAGCTGAGATTTACGTATTATCAAAAGACGAAGGTGGACGTCACACTCCATTCTTTAACAAATACCGTCCTCAGTTCTATTTCCGTACAACAGACGTAACTGGCGAAACCCACTTACCTGAAGGAATGGAAATGGTTATGCCTGGTGATAACGTAACTATCAATGTAACCCTTATCGCTCCAATTGCGATGGAAAAAGGTTTACGTTTCGCTATCCGTGAGGGTGGTAGAACAGTAGGTGCTGGTCAGGTAACTGAAATCATCGAGTAATTAAATTTAATTAGATACTGAATGTTGGTTGGGCAACCAGCCAACATTTAGTGTCTAAATACACGGACATAGTTCAATGGTAGAATAGAGGTCTCCAAAACCTTTGATCAGGGTTCGAATCCTTGTGTCCGTGCCAAATATATTTTTGATCAAAACAAATAATATGAGCAAACTAACCGAATACTTTAAGTCATCGTACGATGAGCTTGTAAACAAAGTAACTTGGCCTACATGGAGCGAGTTGCAAGAAAGCACCATCATTGTAATGATTGCATCACTAATTATTGCTTTGATCATATATGTAGTTGATATTGCCGGAAGCGGTGCTTTAGGTTTTTTCTATCAACTGTTTCAATAATATACAATATACAAGATGAACGTAATGTCACAGGATCAATATAAATGGTACGTAGTAAGAGCAGTTACCGGACAAGAAAAGAAGGTAAAGGCACAACTAGAGTCGGAGCTCGAAAGAGCTGGCTTGCTTAAGCATGTACCACAGATCCTGATACCAACTGAAAAGGTATACCAAATAAAAAATGGTAAAAAAACGGTTAAAGAAAAAAGTTACTTACCAGGTTACATCCTAATTCAGGCTGAGTTAATTGGTGAAACTTCACACATTATTGATTCAGTGAATGGTGTAGTAGGTTTTTTAGGTGGTAAAGCCACTCCTACTCCATTGCGTAATTCAGAAGTTAACCGCATTTTAGGTAATGTTGATGAGGCAGCCGAACAAGGTGAAACCATCATAGAACCATACTTGGTTAACGAAACAGTAAAAGTAATTGATGGTCCATTTAGCGGATTTAGCGGGGTGATTGAAGAGGTAATGGAAGACAGAAAGAAACTTAAAGTAATGGTGAAGATTTTCGGAAGAAGCACGCCATTAGAGTTAAATTACGTGCAAGTAGAAAAAGAAAATTAATTAAGTATATACAAGGTGCGAAAGCACTATAATAGTAAAGCGTTATGGCTAAAGAATTAACAGGGTTTATTAAATTACAGGTAAAAGGTGGAGCGGCTAATCCTGCACCTCCAATTGGTCCTGCCTTAGGTTCTAAGGGTGTTAACATCATGGATTTTTGCAAACAATTTAATGCAAGAACTCAAGATAAAGCAGGCAAAATATTACCGGTTGTAATTTCAGTTTACAGCGATAAGTCATTTGATTTTATCATCAAAACCCCTCCGGTTGCTTCTCAATTAATGGAAGCTGCTAAAATTACAACAGGTTCTGCAGAATCAAACCGTAAAAAAGTAGGTTCGGTAACCTGGGATCAGGTTCGTGCTATTGCTTCAGACAAAATGCAAGACATGAACTGTTTCAAGGTAGAATCAGCAATGAAAATGGTTGCAGGATCAGCCCGTTCGATGGGTATCACAGTTTCAGGTGAAATGCCTGCTGAATTAAATTAAGAAAGAAAAAAGAATAATATAATGGCGAGGATTAGCAAAAAAAGAAAAGCAGCGTTAGCTAAAATCGAGCCTAATAAGCAGTATGCATTAACAGATGCTTCAAAATTAGTTAAAGAGATTACCTCTACTAAGTTTGATTCTTCAGTTGACATTGACATCCGCTTAGGGGTTGATCCAAAAAAAGCTAACCAAATGGTACGTGGTGTAGTAACACTACCGCACGGTACAGGTAAAACCGTTAGAGTTTTAGCCTTAGTTACACCTGATAAAGAAGCAGAAGCTAAAGAAGCAGGAGCTGACTATGTAGGTTTAGACGAGTTTATCCAAAAAATTGAGCAAGGTTGGGTTGATATCGATATCATCGTTACACAACCAAACGTAATGGCTAAGTTGGGTAAATTAGGTAAAATTTTAGGTCCTCGTAACCTAATGCCAAACCCTAAATCTGGTACTGTAACTACCGAAATAGGTAGAACCGTAAGAGAGGTGAAAGCTGGTAAAATCGACTTCAAAGTTGATAAAGAAGGTAACATCCATACATCAATTGGTAAAGCATCATTTGCGCCTGAAAAACTTGCTGAAAACGCAGTTGAGTTGATTCAAACAATCGCTAAACTTAAACCTTCAGCAGCAAAAGGAACATATTTCCGTGGTGTAAGTATATCTTCAACAATGAGCCCAGGCTTACCTGTTGATACCAAATCTATTCCCGGAATTTAATAAATCAGTTAGTTATGAATAGAGAACAGAAAGCAGAAATTATAGAGTCACTTACTCAGAAGCTGAACGAGTGTAACTTCATTTACTTAACTGATGTTAGTTCATTAAATGCACAAAAAACAAGTGCATTACGTAGAGAATTTTTCAAAGCAGGTATAGTTATGGAAGTAGCTAAAAATACCTTAATTGAAAAAGCTATCGAAAAATCAGAGAAGAATTTTGGTGAAATTAGCAATGTTTTGAAAGGTAACACCGCGTTATTATTCTCAACAGACAGCAAATCGCCTGCTAAAATTATCAAAGATTTTAGAAAAAAAGATGCGAAGCCTGCCCTTAAGGGTGCTTACATTGATTCAGACATCTTTATCGGTGATGATCAATTAGATGCATTAACTAAACTAAAATCAAGAAACGAACTTATTGGAGAGGTTATCGGATTGTTACAATCTCCTGCACAAAATGTTATCTCAGCTTTACAATCAAGCGGAGGCAAATTGGCAGGTATTGTTAAAACATTATCAGAGCGCCCTGAATAATTTCAACCCAAACAAAAACAAAAAATCAATAATTAATAACAATTTAAATTTTAGAAACAATGGCAGATTTAAAAGCGTTTGCTGAACAGTTAGTTAACTTGTCAGTAAAAGAAGTAAACGAGTTAGCAACAATTCTTAAAGACGAATACGGTATCGAGCCTGCAGCTGCTGCAGTTGCTGTTGCCGCTCCGGCTGCTGCTGGTGCAGGTGAAGCTGCTGCTGAAAAATCAACTTTTGATGTGATTTTGAAAAACGCAGGTCAAGCTAAATTAAACGTAGTAAAAGTTGTGAAAGACTTAACAGGTTTAGGCTTGAAAGAAGCTAAAGAACTAGTTGACGGTGCTCCAAAACCAATTAAAGAGGGCGTTGACAAAGCTGAAGCTGAAAGCTTAAAAGCTAAGCTTGAAGAAGCTGGTG
>JBFYQC010000097.1:0-4745 GCA_041302975.1 Bacteroidota bacterium | reverse complement strand
TGTTGTTGTTTCAACTTATTGAAAAAGAAAGTAACAAAGTAATTGGTTGGTGCGGATATCATACTTGGTTTACCCAACACCACCGTGCTGAGCTTGGTTACATGCTTTATACTGATGAGGTGAAACAAAAAGGTTACATGAAAGAGGCTTTAAAACCAATTATTGATTATGGTTTTAACCAAATGAAACTAAATCGGATTGAAGCTTTGATTGCTCCAAACAATATTCCATCCCTTAAACTAATAAAGCACTTTAATTTTAAGGAAGAAGGTTTACTTAAAAATCATTATTTAAAAGATGGTGTGTACGAAGACTCTTTGTTTTTCGGGTTATTGGCACACGAGTACCAAGATAAAAACTAAAACGTTTACCAAGACAAAACATAAATGAATAAACAAATAGAAAGTATTAACAGTGTAATTGAAGCTTACTTTACCGCTAACTCCGATACCACCATTATTCCTGTAAAAGAGTTAATGCCTGAGTTGATTGCTGCGGGTATATTTACCAAAGATGTAAAAAATGGCAAGCCTATTCGTGATGTATTGAAAGCGCTTCATAAATCGAACGAATTGGCACAAATACCATACGCACATGCCATACAAAACGGTGAAGATGCTTATTGGTATTTTGTACCTAAAGATGCACCTAAACCAACTACTTTATATAAGCAAGACGTTGTTTCTGCCGAAAAGATTGAACTTGAAAACAAACGTTTGCTAAGCGATAAATATTACGTAATTAATTTGTGTGATGAGGCTTTGAACTTAAAAGCCAAGCGCCAAAAACGTTTTGATTTTTTATTGGGCGATTTACACAGAGACGGCAAAACCAGAACAGAATTACCAGTTGATGCTTTTTACCACGATTTAAATTTAGTGATTGAGTTTAAAGAAGCACCACTGGCAGAGCCTACCGAGTTTTTTAATAAATTAAATGTAAAAACGGTAAGCGGAATTAGCAGAGCCAAACAGCGAGAAAAATACGACAGAGTTAAAGCGGCTGAGTTGCCCCAAAATGGTATTAAACTCATTGAAATCCCCTACTCTATTTTTACCGTTGATGAATCGAACCGCATAGTTAGAAACCTGGAGCAAGATTTAAAAACAGTAATCGATTTTTTAAAACCAGAACAACTTCAACTCCCTGTAATTACGGAATAAGCAAAAACAAGCTAAGCCAATTAAGCATGCAAAAACTTACGTTTACCACACCACGACTTACCTTAAGAGAGGTAGAGAATAGTGATCAACAAAAGGTATTTGAAGGCTTTTCGAATCCTGTTGTAACCAAATACATGGATATTACTTACCCTACTTTTGAGGCCACTGCCGAACAAATGTTGTGGTACGAGACCAAACGTAAAAACGGAACCGGAAACTCTTGGGCGGTGATTAATGAGCACCAAGAATTTATTGGCGTTGTGAGCACTTACAATTTGCATCCTTTACACAGAAGATGCGAAATTGGCTATTGGTTTTTTCCTGAATTTTGGGGCAAAGGGTATGGTAAAGAAAGTTTGGATATACTTTTAACTACTTTAGCCAAGCAACAAAACATACACCGCTTTATAGCCGAAGTTGAACCTGAAAACAAAGCAAGTGTAGCTTTGCTTAAAAGCCTAGGATTTAACCGCGAAGCTGTTTTTAAAGAACATGAGTTTAGAAACAGCCAATTTGCCGATTTAGAAATTTGGGCAAAATTATACAGCTAAGAGCTAACAATTATTTATAAATTCGCCACACCAAAAAGCATAACATGAGTTTATACGAAAACATAAAAAACAATACCTTTTTACTATCGGGTCCGTGCATTATTGAAAACGAAACAATGGTGATGAACCTGGCCGAAAAAATTGCAAAAATTGCCGAAGAGTTAAACCTTACTTATGTGTTTAAAGCTTCGTTTGATAAGGCAAACCGTACATCAGTTGATAGTTACCGCGGACATGGCATGAAAGAAGGTTTGCGCATTTTACAAAAAGTAAAAGACACTTTTGGTTTACCGGTTACTACAGATATACATGAAAGCTGGCAAGCAACTGAATTGGCTGAAGTAATTGATATTTTACAAATACCTGCATTCTTGTGCCGTCAAACCGATTTATTGGTGGAGTGTGGTAAAACCAACCGCATTGTAAACATTAAAAAGGCACAGTTTTTATCGGGCCACGATATGATTCATGCCGTTAAAAAAGTAGAGAGCACCGGCAACAAACAAATTATGTTAACCGAGCGTGGAACCATGTTTGGCTATAACAACTTGGTGGTTGATTTTAGAAACTTAGTAGATATGAAATCGTTTGGTTATCCGGTTTGTATGGATGTAACACACAGTACACAAAAGCCTGGAGGCATGGGAGGCAAAAGTGGTGGTAACCGCGAATATGCAGTTTATTTGGCCAGTGCTGCCGCTGCAGTTGGGGTTGATGGTTTCTTTTTTGAAGTACACGAAAACCCGGATGAAGCCTTAAGTGATGGACCAAACATGATTGCATTAAAAGACTTTAAACAATTGTTGTTAGACAGTGTGGTGAAATACAAAACAGGTTTGAAATAATATGCTCTAACACACAAATGAATCAAAAATATTAAAACGACTACCCATAAAGTAGTCGTTTTTTATTACACATCGTTATATTCGTTTTTATGAAGAAGCTATCAACCCTTAAACAAATGGCTGCAATTGTTTTGTTGGCAGGAGCCACATCATGTGCAGAAAAAAAACCACAATCAAACCAATCGGTACAAACTGAAAATAGCCAGCTTACGGTATTTGGACAACCATCTAAAGATACGATTTCACACAAACCTGAACGTATTTTTGAAAAGTTAATGCTTCAGCAAGACTTCCATACCTCTGTAATTGGCAAGGTAAAAACTTGCAGTAAAGACACAGGTAACTGGCTAACCTTAGAAGCAGATAGCGCTGATTTATTGGTAGTGGTAAAAGACAATGCATTTGTGTTACCAACCAACTTGGAAGGTAAACATGTTTTAGTACACGGTAATGCCAGTGTTGTTTATGGTAAAAAAGGGGAATTAACAGCTAAAATTACCGCCAACGGAGTTGAATTGGTTAAACTACGAGAGTAACTTTATTTAGTTGCGTTTATACAAAAAAAAGCCGAGTAATTTTCATTACCGGCTTTTCTAATTTAACTGCTACTTGAAATAGAAGTATCTTCACTGCATATTGGTTATTTAAATTTTATGTAAAACATAAAACACCAAATAATCAGTATCTTATCTGTTTAAATACGAAGAATACATCCAAACTAACTTTTCTTGCTCTCTAATGTAATCACTCATTAACGCGCCTGTTCCTTCATCACCGGCATCATCACTTAACAACAATAATTTACGTTCAATAATCAACAAGGCACCAAAGGCATCAAGCACATGAGCAACTGCTTTTTTACCATCACTCACATTTTTTAACTCCTTAATTTGTGCTATTTTAATGTAATCGCTGTAGGCATGCACAGGTGTGTAACCAAGGGTTAAAATTCGTTCGGCTACCTCATCTACTTTAATTACCAAGTCGTTGTAAAGCTCTTCAAACTTTAAATGAAGCTCGAAAAACTTCTCTCCTTTGATGTTCCAATGAAAGCCCCTTGCATTCATGTAAAACATTTGATAATTAGCCAATAGTACATTTAACTCTTCTGCTAATTTTTTACTTTTTTTGGTATCTAAACCAATGTGATTCATTTCTTTTTTCATATGCGTTTGTATTTATTGTGTCAGATATTTAACAGGGTTGGTATTGATAAATTATAGCACTAATATTGTGGCACAATTGGCAGTTATGCAACCAACTACTGAACAAACCAAAAATAAGCCACTAGAATGTCCGGTGCCGCACCCACAGCGTAAAAGCCTTATGGCTGTGTTAAAACGTATGGGTTGGATGGGGTTCTTTTTCTTTCTCATAAAAGGTTTGCTTTGGCTAATTGTTCCTTATTTGGTAGCTAAAGGTTTTCTAAAATAACCTACACAAAGTAGCTCCTAAATAACTTAAAATCATAAAACATATATCATTTATTACTTTTAGTGATATAACAATTAATCTCTATCGTTTTTCTCGTGCTACCACTCGTCATATTCAATGAGCATGCATTGATATTATAAACCATGTATTACTTTTGAATGCATGACACGCAAAGAACGTTTCGAACAATTTATCAATTATTTTAGCGAACACCAACCCGAAGCAGAAACGGAGTTGTATTACGAAAACCCTTATCAGTTATTGGTTGCTGTTATCTTATCGGCACAATGCACCGATAAACGCGTAAACATGGTAACACCCAATATTTTTAAACAATACCCTACTGTTGAGTTATTGGCCGAAGCTACTTTTGATGAGTTGTTTCCGATTATACGCAGCATTAGTTACCCCAACAATAAAACCAAACACCTGATTGGTATGGCGCAAATGTTGGTCAAAGACTTTAACAGCGAAGTTCCGGAAAGTATTGATGATTTGGTAAAACTTCCGGGTGTTGGTCGTAAAACGGCAAACGTAATAGCCTCTGTGGTGTACGATAAACCAGCCATGGCAGTAGATACGCATGTATTTAGGGTAAGTGCCCGTTTGGGTTTAACCTTAAACGCCAAAACACCTAAACAAGCAGAAGAACAACTGGTAAAACATATACCCGAAGAACATATTGCCAAAGCCCACCATTGGCTTATTTTACACGGCAGGTATGTTTGTTTGGCACGAAGCCCAAAATGCCC
>JBFYQC010000096.1:0-4434 GCA_041302975.1 Bacteroidota bacterium | reverse complement strand
TACGGTGAGTCGGATAACAAAGCATCGGGCGTGCTAACCCGTGTTTTAAATACGCGCACGGGCATTAGTTTTTTTCGCACACAAACGTTTACAATTGCGCTATCAAATAGTTGGAATGAGATTGGTTTAAACAATAAAAAAACCTTTGGTCAATTTTATTTGATTAATTACGCTGGTAACTTTTTTAAGAATAAGCTAGATATAAACCATGCAATAGGTAACAGTAATGCTGATTATTCAAATACAGGAATATCGCGTCTTTTTTACAATCATCGTACACGCTATAACTATGCTGAAAATTGGAGCATAACTATGGTAAACAGTTACAGCAATACCCAGTCTAAAATATTTTTTAATGGTAATGTTACGTCATTAATAAACCAACTATCGGTTAACCGTGCATACAAATTTCAAAGTGTACAATTGGCTGCATTTTATAATACGTTTAATTTTACCCAATCGAATAACTTAGTAAGGGGTGTAAGCTTAAACCACAACACATTTAAACCAAAAGAACATACACGTTTTTCTGCCACAATTGAAGTTGGTGTAAACACCCCAAAAGATACATCAAAACAAATTAAAAACTTACCATTTTTAATGTTTAATGGATTACTTTTTTACAAAACACTTACTGTAAATGCAAGATACATAATGGGAGCTTATGGCACTGCTCCTGCAATAAACACAGGTTTTGGGGGCATCACTCAACAAATGTTTTCTTCTGCGATTCAGCATCAATATTTGTTAAAAAACACCAAGTTTATGTTGCAAACAGGGTTAAACTATTATTACAACAACTTATTTAAGCAACACTCTCTAAACTTATTTCCAGAAATTTATTATTACACTCAATCGGGATGGCGCTTTAGAGGTGGTTTGAATTATAACTTGATTTCAGGTCAGGCTCTTAAAAATGTTTACAACAATGCCTTAGTTTCTGATGAAGTGCCACGTATTACAACACAAGGAATATTTGTAAGTATGGGAGTTCGTAAAGAGTTTTCACTGCCGGTTCCTACCCGTACACATCGCCATATTGATGCTGAATTTTTAGCATTTTTTGATGTTAATGGCAATGGAATAAAAGACCGTAATGAGCGAGTGTATGAAAACGTGGTAATAAAATTGGGTGAAGACGAGGTGATAACCAATGAAGAAGGAGCTGCTAAAATACTAAATGCCAATGCAGGATTAAATAAATTAGCTGTTATGCCATTAGATGAGGTTACTGCTTGGTTTGCCAATGTAAACGATTCTATACTTGTATTAAATGGAAAAACCATTCAGATACCTTTTGTGAAAGGGGTAAAGATTAAGGGTAAAGTAAGTATAAAACGTGAAAAAATTGCTGTTGATGCACTTGAACCTTTTGATTTATCGCGGATAAAAATTACAGCAAACGGTCAAAAATCATTTAGTACACTTACATCAACCGATGGCAGTTTTGAGTTTTATTTACCTTTTGGTTTATATACTTTAAATTTTGATGAGCAAGTATTGGGTACGAAATTTCGATTAACCAGAAACAACATGCAGTTAGAGGTTACCAAAGACACTGATGGTGTTGTGGTTTCGTTTATGGTGGTTGAAAAAACCAGAAGGATAAATAAAAAGGTATTTTCTGCACCTGATTCAGCCGTTCCTAAAAACGACAAATAATTTACATGAAAAATGCGTTATTGCATACATGTATAAAACTGCACTAACTCAATTCGCTTTTGTATTAGGTTTTACAACCGTAGCACAATCTCAAAATTTAAGTCAGGCAACCTGGCAGCAAAGGGTTGATTATAACATACAAGTAACCTTACGTGATTCTCAAAATGTGTTGAGTGGTTTTGAAACAATGACTTATTACAACAACTCGCCCGATACGTTAAAAGAAATATATATTCATTTATGGCCTAATGCATATTTAAATAATGAAACCCCTTTTGCAAATCAGCAAATAGAGAATGGAAAAACCGATTTTTACCATGCACCCAAATCAGATAGAGGTAAACTTGACTCCCTTAATTTTAGAGTTGATGGACAAAAGGTGAAAACCGAGTTTGTGGTAGGCTATGAAGTGGCCAAACTTATTTTAGATAACCCTGTTTTAGCAGGAAAAAAGGTTGAAATTTCAACACCTTTTAGGGTGAAAATGCCTAAAGTTTTTTCACGTTTGGGTGAAGAAAATATGTTGTATTGCGTAACGCAATGGTACCCTAAGCCTGCCGTTTATGATGTAAATGGGTGGAATCCGATGCCCTACTTAGATCAAGGTGAATTTTACAGCGAATATGGAAAATTTGTGGTGGACATTACTGTGCCTAAAGAATATGTAGTTGCAGCAACCGGACAAATACAACAAATAGAAGAGAAAGAATGGTGGCTTAAACGTAATGATATTGTTTTTGAAAAACACCCATCAAATCAACCATTAAAAACATTGCGTTTTGTACAAGACTCGGTGCATGATTTTGCATGGTTTGCAAGTGCTAAGTTTAAGGTGAGTAAAGGCGAAGTGAAACTGAATAATGGACATACTGTTGAAACATGGTTTTTTAGCGAAAAAGATAACGACAAAAAACGTGCAGAAGGAATTTTATATACCAACGATGCCGTTAAGTTTTATTCTGAAAACGTTGGAAATTATCCATACCAACACGCTTCTGTTGTAATTACCAAACTTAAAGCGGGTGGTGGTATGGAGTATCCAACCATAACCAATGTAACAGAAGTAAACAGACAAGTAGTGGTGCATGAGGTAGGGCATAACTGGTTTTATGGAATTTTAGGTAGCAACGAAAGACGTTACCCATGGATGGATGAAAGCATTAATAACTATTATGAATCGCGTAGTACTTATATATCAAAACCTGTTAAGCATCACAACTTGTTTCAAAGTAAGGCTGGTGGTGGTATATCTTTGGGTTTGGATAACCTTGCCGAATCATCATTTGGTACACTTGAATTACAATATTTGTACACCGCACGAAATAACAACGCACAAGCTCCTTTTTTAACATCAGAGGACTTTACGAACCAAAACTACGGAACGATTATATATGGTAAAGCGGCTTTAGCCTTTTTACAACTAGAAGTGTATTTGGGTAAAGAGGTTTTTGATGGTATGATGAAAAGTTATTATGAAAAATGGAAGTTTAAACATCCATTACCGAACGATTTTATTAATCATGCAAAAACATTCACAGGCAAAAATTTGGATTGGTTTTTTAATGGGTTAATGAACAATAAAAACAATCCTGACCACGCTATTTGCGGAATAAAAAAGCGCAATGGCAATTTAGCCATAACCCTAAAAAATAAAGGTGGAGTAGCAGCGCCATTTGTTGTTCAAACCATGAATGGCGATAGCATTGTGCATGAAACCAAAGTAGAACCATTTACCGGAAAAACCACCATTACTTTACCTGCTACCAATGCTACTCATGTTAAAATTGATGCCCGCGAAGAAAGTATTGACGTGTTTAGAGACAATAACTATGCACGTACAAGTGGTTTATTTAAAACAGCGCGAAAAATTGAGCTAAAAATGTTCGTGAATAAAGAAAAACCATATAATCAACAGGCATATTGGATGCCTATTATTGGTGCCAATTATTACAACAAAACCATGTTGGGATTGGCTTTTTACAACAGCATTTTACCACGCAAAAAAACAGAATATGTTATTGCACCCATGTATGCTTTTGGTACCAAAGATGTAGCCGGATATGTGAGTTTGCAACGCAGAATTTTAGGTAACGGATTTATTAAAGAGGCACAAATTGGTGTTGATGTGGCAAGGTTTGCAACCGCAGGTTATAACAGTAACCAAATAATTGGCAGTGATAGTTTGGGTAATGGTATTTTGGGCGAAAAATATGGAGTACGTGTATACGAAAAATTAACACCACGTATTAGTTTTATTTTTGCCAATAATACACCCCGTAACGGGGTTGAAAAAAGGTTGGACATTAGGTATGTAATGGTAAACGAACAAAAACATACCACGGCATTATTCTCAAATTTCGACCAACATTTGGGTTATGCTGATATAAAGTACACCCACAAAAGAAGAAATAAACTTAAACCGTATGATGTGCAGTTAAATTACCAATATGCCAATGCACAAAGTGTATTTCAAAAAATTACAGCCGAGTACAATGCCTTTTTTGATTTTGGCGAAGAAAAGAAGGGATTAACAGTTAGAGGTTTTGTAGGAATGTTTTTACAAAAACCGGGTGATGGAAAAGATGAAAGAGCCTATTTCCGATTGGCAGAAAACAACGGTTATTACGACTATTTATACGACCATGCACAGTTTGGTAGAGGAGAAACAAAAATTAACGAGTCGAATTTATTTACGCAACAATTAATGCCAACAGGTACAGGTTTTAGAACATACTCAAACGTGGCATTAACAGACGATTGGGTTGCTGCAGC
>JBFYQC010000095.1:0-2912 GCA_041302975.1 Bacteroidota bacterium | reverse complement strand
AAGCCAAAGAATGTAAATCGGTATTGGTAACAAGTAAAAAGCCTGCTCCGAGTAGTACCAATAAAATGGCATAAATAAAATTGCACTTCATAATGGTTTTTGTTTGATACAAAATTGAGGTGCCCACATTATCTGAATGTTAGTTTGCTTTTAAGTTTGTGGTATTAGAAACTCATGAAACTTTGAGATGATTGGCAATTATTCGCATTGAAATAATGTGACTGTTTCTGCCTAAGAAAAAATGAGGTGACTTCAAATACAGGTTTACCTGCCACAAAAAATGCAGTTGTTACTTCGTTTCCTTTTGTATCTATTGAATAGGCTCTAGCAAGTCCACGCTCTAAAATAAAATATTCATTACTCATGTTACCCACTTCCAATAGAAAATAATTTCTATCTATTTGTCATTGCTGAAAACAAGACATGATAGACTCTAATTTTTCAGAATTAGCCATTGCTGATTCAAAAGTGCAGTTGAAAAGGTACTTTCATTATTCATCATCTACCCTAAATAAAACTAAGAAATATAGCTAAAATTTTCGGCTTATTAATTCCTACTTGTTGTATAAAACCAAGGCTGAAATATTGGATTAAGCCAAAACAATTTCATAAAAACCAATTGAACAAGTGTGAAGTATGTAATTCTTATTTTTAATTATATAAAACAACACCACCATGTAATAAGTAGGTTTACAAGTATGCTAAAACATCAATAATTAACAGCTAACACTCCATTATTTTTAGCATTAATAACAAACATCATGGGAAATCATATTTTAAAAATAGCATCCATAAATAATGTAACACATGATGTGTTGCGAATTACAACCAACAAACCAGAAGGATTTGATTTTATACCTGGACAAGCGGCAAATATTGCAATTAATAAAAGTGGTTGGCATCAAGAAAAGCGCCCCTTTTCATTCACAAATATACCGAGTAATAATACCCTAGAGTTTACCATTAAAACTTACCATGGACAAGAAAGTGTAACCCACGAGTTATTACAATTAAAACAAGATGACGAGTTGGTATTACATGATGTTTTTGGCGCTATTAGCTATAAAGGCGAAGGTGTTTTTATAGCCGGAGGTGCCGGTATCACACCGTTCATTTCTATTTTCAGAAATTTAAAAGCTAAAAATCAAATAGGCAATAATATGCTGGTATTTGCTAATAAAACAAAGTCTGATATCATTCTTGAAAGCGAGTTTAAAAATTTATTGGGTGATGCATTTATCAATATTTTATCTGATGAACAACTTGAAGGTTATCATCACGGAAGAGTTACAGAGGAGTTTTTGAACGCTATTATCGCCAACTTCAACCAACGATTTTATATCTGTGGTCCACCACCAATGATTAAAGATGTAGAACAACAGTTAATCGATTTAGGGGTTGACAAAGAAGTAATCACCAAAGAACTATTTTAAAAAAACATCATGACAACAGAAACTAAAGGTTATAACCTAAGCATTGCCATAAACAATTTTCAACTATCTTACAATGATGTTGGAGAAGGAAACACACCCATTATTTTCCTGCATGGATACCCCTTCGATAAAACAATGTGGCATCACCAGCTCAGCTTTTTAAGACCAACTTACCGTGTAATTGCATGCGACATCAGAGGGTTTGGGCAATCGAAAGATGAAGAATCAACACTTGGCATTGATTTATTTGGTGATGATTTAATTGCATTTATGGACAAACTAAACATAAATAAGGCAATCGTCTGCGGTCTATCTATGGGCGGATTTATAGCCCTTAATGCGCATCAACGCTATCCGAATCGTTTTGAGGCTTTGATTCTATGCGACACACAATGTATTGCCGATACCAAAGAAATTAAAGAGAATCGATATAGAATTATTGATGATATAAGTGTTAATGGGCCATCCCATTTTAATGAAGGATTTGTGAAAAGTGTGTTTTATAAAGATTCATTAATCAATAAAAAAGATTTAGTTGACAGCTTGCGAACTGTGGTATTTGACAATTCGCAACACATCATCTCACTGGGATTAAAGGCGCTTGCCGAACGTTCTGAGACATGCTCAAGCTTGAGTGATGTAAATATTCCAACACTAATAATTTGTGGCAGAGAAGATGAGGTAACCCCTCTTGCACAATCGGAAATGATGCATACTGCTATTAAAGGGTCAATACTGCATGTTATTGACCATGCGGGTCATGTGTCAAATCTTGAACAGCCAATTGAATTTAATAAACCTCTTCTTCATTTTTTAACTTCATTAAGCGAGGTTGGTACCGAAAATCCAAATGGAAATCAAGACAGCTTAATTTAGTGAGGTGAGGTACAAACACTAAAACAGCTAAGCTTCAACATAAAAAAAGCCAACTTTAAAAAGTTGGCTTTTTCTTTATATCGTTTTTAATTATGCTGATGGTGCAGCCTTTTTTAGTTTTAAAATACTGAAATCGGTATCTACCTTTTTAATGGTATTGCTTAAACGACCTAAGCCTGTTATCTCCATTTCTACCACATCACCATCTTGCAACCATTGTGGTTTAAAGTTTTTATCGTTTAACAAACCTGTTCCGTTTAGTTCCAAGAAACATCCTGTACCTACTGTTCCGCTGCCTATTACATCACCAGGGAAAATATCTACACCGTATGCGCAACGCTCTAGAATCTCTGCAAATGTCCAATCCATATCTGCTACGTTACCTTCACTAACTTGAATGCCGTTAACCCAACATTTCATTTGTAAATTATGATTACGTCCAACGTGATTGGGTTTTGCTGGTACAACATATTGATCTAACTCATCAGGTGTAACAAAGTAAGGACCAATAACGGTGCTAAAGTCTTTTCCCTTTGCAGGACCAAGGTTTAACAACATCTCTTCCATTTGCAAAGTGCGTGCGCTCATGTCGTTCATAATCAT
>JBFYQC010000094.1:0-6745 GCA_041302975.1 Bacteroidota bacterium | reverse complement strand
ACTAAAACCCCAGCAAGTTTAGCCTTGGCTAGTTTGCGTAGTTTTAGTTTTTACTGTATAGTTTGTTTTACTTTACACGGGTGGTACATTCACATGAACGGACAGATGCGGCTATTTTTGTTTATTTCCATTAAAAGCAATTTTTAAAATAAATTAGCCATTTTTATTCCTTTAATTATCTTTGCCAAAATCTAAACAACCTTGAATAAATCCATCAATAAATTCCCAGCTGTTTTAGTTTTAGCAGATGGCACCGTATTTAAAGGCACCTCAATAGGTAAAATAGGTACCACCACCGGAGAAATTTGTTTTAACACCGGTATGACCGGTTACCAGGAAGTATTCACAGATCCCTCTTACTTTGGCCAAATATTATTGCAAACCAATGTACATATTGGTAACTACGGTATTCATGCCGAAGAGGTAGAATCGGATGACATTAAAATTGCCGGCTTGGTGTGTAAACAATTTAACGTTCCGTTTTCACGTAAAATGGCCGGTATGAGTGTGCAAGATTATTTCACCTTAAACAATATTGTAGGTATCACCGATATAGACACCCGCGAAGTAGTAAGACACGTGCGCAACAAAGGTGCAATGAATGCCATCATTTCTGCCGAAAACAAAACGGTTGAAGAACTATTACACGAGCTAAACAATGTTCCTTCCATGGAAGGTTTAGAGTTATCGTCAAAGGTATCAACCCAAAATACTTACCACATGGGTAACCCCGATGCCTCAAAGCGTGTTGCTGTGCTTGATTTTGGTGTGAAGAAAAACATATTACGCAGCCTAGCAGAAAGAGATTGTTACCTGGCCATATTTAATGGTAAAACAAGTTTTGAAGAATTAATGAAGTTTAAACCGGATGGCATTATGCTGAGCAACGGTCCTGGTGACCCTGCTACTATGACTTATGCGGTAGATACCGTTAAAACCATCTTGGCCAATAATGTTCCAACTTTTGGCATTTGTTTAGGTCATCAAATTTTAGCCGAAGCCAATGGTATTTCTACTTTTAAAATGCACAATGGCCACAGGGGTATGAATCACCCGGTTAAAAACCTGATTACCGGTTTATGTGAAGTTACGTCTCAAAACCATGGTTTTAGTGTAAGGGCCGAAGATGTGGCTAAAAACCCAAATGTAGAGGTTACACATATTAATTTAAACGATAACACAGTTGAAGGCATTCGTTTAAAAGATAAAAAAGCATTCTCGGTTCAATATCACCCTGAGGCTGCTCCTGGGCCACACGATAGCAGGTATTTGTTTGATGATTTTATTAAACTGATGCAATAAATTAACCCTAATTAAATACAACAATTAACCAATAAAATTAAACATATGAGTTCAATAATTGACATTCATGCCAGACAAATTTTAGACTCTCGCGGTAACCCAACTGTAGAGGTTGAAGTAATAACCGAAGAAGGTGCATTGGGCCGCGCTGCTGTTCCTAGCGGTGCAAGTACAGGAGCACACGAAGCTGTAGAATTGCGCGATGGTGATAAAAAGGTGTTTATGGGTAAAGGTGTTTTAAAAGCCGTTAATAACGTAAACAAAATAATTGCTGATAAATTAATGGGTGTTGATGTGTTTGAGCAAAACGAAATAGATCGTTTAATGCTTAAATTGGATGGAACTGATAATAAAGCTGAATTAGGAGCTAACGCAATTTTAGCTGTTTCTTTAGCTTGCGCTAAGGCTGGTGCTATTGAAGCCAACATGCCTTTATACCGTTATGTAGGTGGTGTTAATGCAAACACCTTACCTATTCCGTTAATGAACATTTTAAACGGTGGCTCACATGCTGATAACTCAATCGATTTTCAAGAGTTTATGATTATGCCGGTTAAAGCAGATAGCTTTAGCGAAGCATTACGCATGGGTACTGAGGTTTTCCATCACTTAAAAAATGTATTGAAGAAAAAAGGTTACAGTACAAACGTGGGTGATGAAGGTGGATTTGCACCTAATATCCCATCGAACGAAGAAGCCATTGAAACTGTTTTAAAAGCAATTGAAGAAGCAGGATACAAGCCGGGTAAAGATATTTACATTGCCATGGATGCGGCCACAACCGAGTTTTACGATGAAAAAACAGGGTTGTACACCTTTAAAAAATCGGACGGACGCGAAATGGACTCATCGGCAATGGTTGCTTATTGGAAACAATGGACCGAAAAATACCCGATTATTTCTATTGAAGATGGTATGGCTGAAGATGATTGGAAAGGTTGGGCAGAATTAACTAAAACCATTGGCAGCAATGTACAATTAGTAGGTGACGACTTATTTGTAACCAACAGCAAACGTTTACAAAAAGGTATAGATAAAGGTGTTGCAAACTCTATTTTAGTTAAAGTAAATCAAATTGGTAGCTTAAGCGAAACGATTGATGCGGTTAACTTAGCAACCCGTCACGCTTATACAAACATTATGAGTCACCGCAGTGGTGAAACAGAAGATACTACCATTGCTGATTTGGCCGTTGCATTAAACAGTGGTCAAATTAAAACAGGCTCTGCAAGCCGCACAGACAGGATTGCTAAATACAATCAATTACTTCGTATTGAAGATGAATTGGGTAAAAATGCTTACTACCCAGGCAGAGACTTCAAATTTATCAAGTAATCATTATTTAATCATACAAAAATGCCCTGAAGTAAATTACTCCAGGGCATTTTTTTTAGGTGATGTTAACAATCTTGGTCACCTTTATTTTGTGTGTTTACATCATTTAAAATAGCAAACAATTAATTGTTTAATTTTGAACCTATGAAGTTTAACTGGACCAAACTTATTACCAACAAATACATTATTGCCTCGCTGGCATTTGTGGCATTGTTATTTTTTTCTGATAGAAATAACATGATTGACCAGTATAAACTAAGAAAACAATATAACAAGGTTAAAGCGGAACACAAATTTTATCAGCAGCAAATTGAAGACGCTAAAAAACAGCGAGACGAACTTTTTACCAGTGATAAAAATTTAGAAAAATTTGCGCGCGAAAAATATTTGATGAAAAAAGAAGATGAAGACGTTTTTGTATTTGTAAAAAAAGACTCAATAAAATAATCTTAGTTACTTTTCTTCAAACGTATGTTTTTTCCTACGTTGCATTTCTTGCACCTTCTCAGCTGATTGTGAACTAGTGCTTGGTTTAAAGCCCATAACGGCCAAGTAAGCCCAGCCAACAACAAAACTTACACCACCAACTGGTGCCACCACTCCAAACCAACCAATACGTTCTTTAGCCCACATCATACTAGTTGATAACAAGTATAAGCTTCCGCTAAAAAATATAATGCCCAACACAAATAATGTAAAGGCAACTTTAGCTACATTATCTTTAATTCTTCTCATACCCACTCCTATTGCAAACAGAGCTAATGCGTGGTAAAATTGGTACTCTACAGCTGTTTGGTAAATGTCGTAATTAACAGAATCAAGTTTCTCTTTAATAGCATGCGAACCAAATGCTCCTGCAATAACAGCAAGTCCAGCAAAAGCTGCTCCTGTTTGAATAAGTTGTTTTTGAAGTGTAGAGTTTGTCATATGTTTAACAATTAACCTGTGTAAAAGCGAATGCTAACAAGCTTTTAAACCAATTAAATTTGATAAACGATCACTACTCAAAAATGAATAGATCTTTATTAATAGGTATAATAGCAACGATAGCACTGTTTTCAGGCATCGCAATATATTTTTATTTAAACAATATTAAAATAAAAAATAGACCTGCCATAGAAGCAATACCAGCTGATGCATTTGTTATTTTGCAAGCCAAAGACATTAACAAATCATGGAATTTACTAGGTAAATCAACACTTTGGGCCGATTTGAAAGCCAATCCAGTAGTGGCTAAATTAAATAAACAACTTGAAGAAACTTTTAATATTATTAGCCATGATGATGATTTAAAAGAAATACTGGAAGATAACACCACTGCTTTATCATTACACAACATCAGCAATAACTTAGGAGTATTGGCAATAGTTGAAACAGGCAAACCTATAGAACTTTCTGATGTGGCAAATTTCCTTTCGAAAAAATTAAATACTAAAGCTACCCCAAGAAGTTTTGACAAAACGCCTGTATATGATTTTACCGATGCACAAGGAAATACACTCTTTACCATTTCATACCGTGACCAATTGTTACTTTGTGCCGCGGATGGATCTTTGGTAGAAGAAAGTATACGCAAGCTAAAATACAATTTACCTAACCCTACAAAAGGTCTTACACAAGCGCACCTCATGGCCGAAACAAGCGCGGATGTAAACCTGTTTGTCAACTACCAAAAACTTTCACTATTAGGAAATTTATTCAGCAAATCAGAATACTACAATATATTGGCATATATAAAAGGGTTTGCAAACTGGAGTATGTTGGATGTGCAACTGAATGACGATCGGTTTAAGTTATCAGGAGTAACCTTTACAGATGATTCAGTTTTTCAGTTTTTAGATTTATTTAAAAACCAAACACCAAAACCACTTCAATTACAAAAGTACATGCCAAAAAACACAGCACTGGCATTTCAAATGGGATTTAGTGATTATATTAAATTTAACTCAGAGCTAAACGAATACCTTCAAGTACATAAAAAGGGTGATTTATATACTAGCTTCTCAGATAGTATTGAGAACCGTTATGATATTGACATCACCCAAAACGTATTAAATTATATTGATGGCGAAGCATCGTTAGTAATGACAGAGCCTGCTGGAAGTGACTTCCAGAATAACCTAACTGCTTTTATTCGTTTTAAAGACCCGGCAGGTATGGCTACTGCTTTAAAAAACATAATACAAGCCATGAGCAGAAAAGGCGAAACCGATTCGGTCAGTTACGCTCACCAAGGTATAGAAATTGAACGCATTAAATTGGGTAATTTCTTAAAGCTTTATTATGGAGAAATTATGGAAAACATTTACTCTCCATATTATGTCCAACTAGATGATATTTTTGTTTTTGCTAACGATGTAAACAACCTTAAACATATTATTGAGCAATACAAATCAGGCAATACATTGGCTAACGATGAAAAGTATAAAAAATATGAGAAGGACTTAGCAGTGAACAACAATGTAAGTATTTTTATAAGTCCAACACGTAACTTTTTATTACCTACCAATTTTGTAAATGATTCTTTCTTTAGCGCACTTAACACTTACCAATACGACTTCAAGAAGTTTGAGTTCTTTTCTATTCAATTTTCAAACACCAACAATAAAGCATTTTACACGCAAGTATCATACAAATATAACAACGTAAACACCAACGAAACACAACTACTTTGGGCAAGCAAATTAGATACTACTTTTGATAATGCTCCTCAGGTAGTTTACAACAGCGAGTTGAAACAACATGTAATTTTTGTTCAAGATGTTAACAACACTTTATACTGCTTAAGTAATACTGGAAACCTAATTTGGCGTAGTAAACTTAACGGGAAGTTAGTAGGTAATTTTCATACAATAGACCCTCAAAAGAATGGTTCATCATGCTATTTATTTAGTACTGATAAACAAGCCAATTTAATTGATGCAAAGGGTGTAAGTTTATACAACTACCCTATTCGCTATCCGGGTAAAGCCATACTACCATTTACTGTTTTAGATTTTTATGATGATAGTACTATTCAATTTTTTGTTCCGTTAGAAAACAACAGAATTGTTTGTTATACATTAAATGGAAAACCCCTACAAGGTTGGATGCCTAAGGCAATAGAGCACAAACCAAACGCACCAATAGGATTAATTAAACAGGGCGTTAAACGAATGATTTACACCACAGATATTAAAGGAAACTTGTGCTTGTTTGATATCAAAGGAAAAAACATCAAACTAAATAATCCGCTTAAGGCTTATTTGTTTGAATATGTTGCCGATACAGACAGTTCTGTTTTTAACTTTAATGCTTTTGATACTTCAGGGAATATACTACAACTAAAACTTGACTCGTTATACAAACCGATTGGTGAGCCCAAAATTATTGCTCATTTTGAAGCGTTTAATCAAATAACCACACAAAACGATTTAGTAACTAACAACAAATTTTATTTAACGGAAACACAAACATCATGGGCTTTATATGGATCTGATTTAAAGAAAATAGCAGGTAAAATGCATAACGATACCATTCCTCAACGCAACTATTTTACGCTTGATGCTACAGGAAAAGTAATGTTAGCTAACTACCAAAAACAGCAATCAGAGTATTATTGGTATAACATGAAAGGAGCATTATACATTGACTTTCCAATTAAAGGCTGGACTCCATTTAATACCGCTAACTTAATGATGGACAAAGGAAATTATCTAATAGGTGGAGATCAGTTGAATAATATTTTTGTGTACAAGCTTAAGTAATTAAATATTTTGTACCTTCGGAGAACAGAAGTGTTACCCGAATACAACATGAGAAAACTTGCATTAGGAATATTTTCAGCATTTGTCCTTCTTAGTACATCTTGCATAAAAGAATTTGAAGACACAATAGATGAGCTATCATCAATAAAAGGTGTAACTACAAATCCAACATTAGCAGCGCCTTTAATAAATGCTTCAGTAACTTTAAGCGACTTGTTGGATGACTTATCAGGAGATTTAGATGTTACAACTGGACCTGATGGTAAAATCATTTTAAAATTCTCATCAGCAGATAGTGTGGATCAAAAACAATACATCACATTACCAGGGATAAACTTTTCTTTCGATGCCATTATGCCTCC
>JBFYQC010000093.1:0-9569 GCA_041302975.1 Bacteroidota bacterium | reverse complement strand
TTAATCTTTGTCAGTTTAATTCCCGTTTGTGCATCAACCTTAAGCACAAAAACAAGTAAGCATAAACTAAGAATATATTTCATACAGCAGTTATTGGTTAATTGCCATCTAAAATTTGTGCTATCTCGTCTAAGTTAGGTGTTACAATAATTTCTATACGTCTGTTTTTTCTACGTGCTTCGGCAGTAGGTGCGGCATCTAAAGGCCAATACTCAGCCCTGCCCGCTGCTATAAAACGCTCAGGAGAAACTCTGCCTGCTTTACTCATCCATCTTATAACAGATGTAGCACGTAAAACACTAATATCCCAATTGTCTTTATATGCTTGTCCTTTATAGGGAATATCGTCAGTATGACCTTCAACTGTCATAACAGTAGTTGGGTCTTGATTTAACACGTTAGCTATTTCAAGTAAGGCTGTTCTTCCTTCTGGGTTTACATCAATTTTACCCGATTGAAACAATAAACGTTCATCTAATGAGATGTATACTTTACCCCCAACAACATGCACATTAACACCCTTATCTGAAAAACCTAACAACGCTTGTTGCAAACGATTGCGGGTTGCGCGCATCATGGAATCTTTGCGAAATAACACACCTTCTAACTCGGCAATTTTACTTGCTGATAAAGTAAGTTTACTTGATTGAGCGGTTAACTCATCTCGCAAACGTCTTCTTTCTGCCTCTAATCGTGCCTTGTCAGCATCACTTCTATTCATACTCGATCTGCAAACAGAATCGATGTAGGCCGAGTCTCGTCTTATTCTATCTACTTCTGTTAACAACGCATAAATACGTTTATCACTTATGTTATTTTTACCTTTAATTAATTGATATTGACTATCTGTGTATACCCACAAAGCGTACATGTCGTTGTACTTACGTTTTGATACACAAGATGTAAGGGTAAAAATAGCCAAACAAGTAATAATTATTTTAATGCGCATAACCTGATTTTGTTATACCATCAAAGATAAATGTTTATGCTAAAAAGGAAAGGGAAATTAAATTGAGATTTCTTCGCCTTGAGCGTTAATAAAGCGGTACTCGCCAAAGTGCATGGCATTAATTGGTTTAACGCGTATCCAACGTTTATATGTCCACAACCATTTAAAACGAATTGAGCCTAAAAAACCTTTGGTGAAATAAGCATATAAATATGGGTGTACTTCAATTGAAATTGCACCTTTCATATTCATATTTTGAAGGAAATATTTCAACCTGTTTTCTATCTCATCAGCAATTACAATACTATTGGTTATTTCGCCAGTACCATCGCATGTAGGGCATTTTTCTGTTGTAACAACAGTCATTTCTGGGCGCACACGCTGACGTGTAATTTGTATTAACCCGAAAGGACTCATAGGCAAAATTTTATGTTTTGCTCTATCTGTTTTCATTTCATCTTTTAAACGTTCGTATACCAAACGTTTATTACCAGCTGTTTTCTGGTCGATAAAATCAACCACAATAATACCGCCCATATCGCGCAACCTTAGTTGGCGGGCTATTTCAGCTGCTGCTTCTAAATTAACTTTAAGTGCATTTTCATCTTGGTTAATGTCTTTTCCGGCAATACTGCCACTGTTCACATCAATCACATGTAATGCTTCGGTGTGCTCAATAATAAGGTATGAGCCACCCATAAAGTTTATTTCTTTACCAAACGCGCTTTTAATTTGTTTATCGATGCCGTAATGCTCAAAAATAGATTGTTTTCCAGAGTGTAGTTTTACGATTTTTTCTAACTCGGGTGCTTTCTTTTCGATGTATGTTTTGATGGAGTTCATCAAAAAATTATCGTTTACATAAATGCCAGTAAAACCATCATTTAGTAAATCGCGCACTAAAGTTAACGTACGTTCACTTTCGCCAAGAATTTTTTGTCCGGGAACAGCTGTTTTAAGTTGGGTACATAAATGTTCCCAACGTTTCATCAAATCTTTTAAATCGTTTTCAAGCTCTTCAACACTTTGGCCTTCGGCAACCGTACGCACAATCACGCCAAAATTGGCAGGCTTAATGCTTTGCACCAATTTTTTTAAGCGAAGACGTTCTTCGGTTTTAACAATTTTTTTGGAAATGGAAACAACACCATCAAAAGGCATGAGCACCACGTAACGTCCGGCTAAAGAAAGTTGCGAAGTTAAACGTGGACCTTTATTAGAGATGGGTTCTTTGGTAACCTGCACCACAATTTGTTGAAGGCGTTGTAGTACTTGGTTAATTTTTCCCGTTTTTTCAATGTCGGGTTCATTTAATTTGGCTTCAGGCCACACATCAGTGTGAGGATTGTTGCGTAAAATTTTAGTGTGTTTTACCAACGATTTTACCTGAGGCCCAAGATCAAGATAATGTAGAAATGCATCTTTCTCATGCCCCACATCAACAAAAGCAGCATTAAGTCCCGGCATCAGTTTATTTACTGTGCCCAGATAAACATCACCAACAGCGAAACTATTATCCGCTTTTTCGTGATGTAATTCAATGAGTTTTTTGTCTCTTAGCAGCGCAATTTCAACCCCACCATTCGCATGACTATTTATTACCAGTTCGTAGCTCACAATTTTTAACACGTGTGTTTAAAAACAGCAAACCGCCCAGCAATGAACGGTTTACCATTAAGATCTTTTGAATAAAAAAGATATTTGTAATACAGCGTTTAAGAAAACTTATTTTTTCTTATGTCTGTTTTTACGAAGTCTTTTCTTACGCTTGTGCGTTGCGATCTTATGTCTTTTTCTTTTCTTTCCGCTTGGCATAGTGTTACAATTTATTTAGTTTATTAATTATTTGGTCTATTTCCTTTTTAGCCTCTTTATCGGTTACTAATGTTTTGCAGGTTTCGTAAGTTTTAATGGCTTTAGCCACATTACCACTTTTTGCATAAACCTCACCTAAGTAAAAATAGTACTCCGGATTAAAGGGTTCAAGTTTAATCAATTTTTCGAAACGTTCTTGCGCTTTGTCAAATTGGCTGCTTTGTATAGAAAGCATGCCCAAGGTAAAAATCGCCTGAACATTGTTTGAGTCTGTAGCTACAACCTCTTTTAAAAGGCTTACACCTTTCATTACATCGTTGTCTCCTTGAATGATACAAACTGCTAAAGCACTTTTGGCTTGTAAATTAGCCGGATTTAACTCCACCACTTTACTGTAAGCTTCTTTTGCTTTCCCAATTGCATGCATGCCTAAAACACTATCACTTGCAAAATTGGCTACATTGTAAAATTTACTTCCGGCAGCAAACCACGTAATTTCGTTGTTTTCTAATTGGGCTAACTGAAGTGTGTAATAAGCACTTGCATAAGTTACCTTTAACGAATCCCACAGATTGGCTAACTGAACTAAATTTTCTTTGTTGTTTTTATCAGCCTCAAGCAACTCTACCTGTTTTAATTGTGCAGGTGTTAGTTTCGCTTTTTGCTCTTTCAAAAAACCTTCAGCATCAAACTGTTCACTCAATACAGAAACCCCTTTTGAGCCAGTTTGCCCAAAAGGAGTTTTGTAACCCATAACAAACAAAGTAGTTGTAACTACTAAGGCTATGGCAACAAGTAAAATTTGCTTGCTGTTAAATTTCATTAAGCTTTAGCTGCTAATTTAGCTGCTTTAGTTTTAACCGTTTCGCTTTTCTTAACTTTATCTACAAAAGTTTTAGCCGGTTTGAAGCTTGGAATGAAGTGCTCATCAATAACCATTGCTGTGTTTTTGCTGATGTTACGCGCAATTTTCTTAGCTCTCTTTTTAATTACAAAGCTTCCAAAACCGCGGAAATATACATTCTTGCCCTCAGTCATAGAGGTTCTTACTACTTTAAAGAAAGATTCTACTGCTTCTTGCACGTGTGCTTTCTCAATTCCTGTTTTAGTTGCGATTTCTGCAATTACTTCTGCTTTTGTCATTTTCTACGGTTTTTAACTATTAATAACTTTAGAGTCAAATGTTTGTCTTTGTCCCTCTTTTAATAAAGCGGGTTGCAAAGGTATGAATTTCAAAACAAAATGCACTAATTGATGGAAAAAAATATCCGTGGTGTATTTTCGCCTCATAAATATGACTCCCTTACAACCTTTAATTAAATGGTACTTAACCCATAAACGCGACTTGCCTTGGCGCGATACACATAACCCGTATTACATTTGGTTATCGGAAATTATTTTACAGCAAACTCGTGTTGAGCAGGGATTACCATACTATATCAAGTTTGTTACTAACTATCCTACTGTGCAAAATCTTGCTCAGGCCAACGATAATGATGTGATGAAACTGTGGCAAGGGTTGGGCTATTATAACCGTGCTGCCAATATGCTTAAAACTGCACGAATTTTAGCGCAGGATTATAATGGTGAGTTTCCTAAAACTTACAACCAACTTATTGAACTTAAAGGAATAGGACCATACACCGCTGCGGCCATTGCTTCGTTTGCTTTTAATGAAGCCCATGCTGTTGTAGATGGTAACGTTTACCGAGTACTATCTAGGTTGTTTGCTATTGATGAACCTATTAATGGTACAAAAGGTAAAAAAATATTTGCCGAGCTTGCCCAAGATTTACTAAACACCGATGCGCCTGCTACACACAACCAAGCTATTATGGAATTGGGTGCTGTTGTTTGTAAACCCAAACAAGCCTTGTGCGGGCAATGTGTGTTGCGATTGCAATGCGAAGCCTACAAACAAAACAAGGTGTACGATTTTCCAGTAAAAGAAAAAAAACGTAAACCTGTTGCGCGTTACTTAAACTACTTGTACATAACAGACGATAAAGGAAACACCTATTTACGTCAACGTAATAATGATGGCATTTGGAACAACCTTTTTGAGTTTCCTCTGGTTGAATCGGAAACGGAAATTAATGCCGAAGATTTATTGCATCACCCCAAAACCAAAGAACTATTAAATAAATTACCTGACGAATTGGTGCCTATGTTTTCTACTAAACACCAACTTACGCATCAAACCTTGTATGCCGTTTTTTGGAAAGTAAGTGGAAAACAAATAAAACCCGCAGCCAACAAAGGCTTTGTGCAGGTATCAGCTAATGATATTCAAACTTTTGCAGTGCCTCGCTTGCTTGAGCGTTTTCTGGATACTATATTGCCTTAAACAAACTATTTTTTCTTTCTTAACATGAGCGTAAACAAAGTTATTTTAATTGGCAATTTGGGTCGCGACCCTGAACAACCACGTGTATTAGGACAAAATAATACAAGACGTGTACTTACCATAAGCTTGGCTACCAGCGAAAGTTATACCGACAGCCGAACAGGTGAAAGAAGAACAGACACAGAATGGCACCGCGTAGAGTTGTGGGACAACCTTGCAGATATTGCTCATAAATACTTAAAAAAGGGATCAACCGTGTATGTTGAGGGTAAAATAAGAACAGAAAAATGGACTGACCAACAAGGAATTGAACGTAGTGGCATAAAAATAAGAGCGAATAACATAACTTTGTTGGGTTCGCGAAATAACTCTAATGGTAATGATGGTTCAACTAACAATCAGCCGCAAGAGCAAAACGCAAGCAATACACCTGCAACATCGGGTGAAGAAAATAATGTAAACGGAATGGATGATTTGCCATTTTAATACATTGCATGTTTAACTTAAATAACAAACTTTGGAAAGTAGTTTAGCTTCAGAACCTCCGGTCAATACTGTGTTAAGTATAATTAACACAACACTTACCACTACCGATGTGGCTACCATATTTATAAGCTTAGCTGTGGTAGTTGTTCTTATTATTTGCTCGGCCATTATTTCAAGTTCCGAAAATGCCTTTTTTAGTTTATCTAAATTACAAATTGAAGAATTAACAGAGGAAGAATCGCGCACGGCACAATATACCGAGTACCTCATTAATCACCCCAAACATTTACTGGCCACCATACTTATATCAAACACCTTTGTAAACATTGCCATTGTTATGGTATCTACCGTAATTATTGGTTTGTTGTTTGATTTTAGCAGCAACCCCTTGTTTGGGTTTATGATAGAAATAGTATTGGTAACTTTTATATTGGTGCTGTTTGGCGAGGTAATGCCCAAAATATTTGCTTCACAAAATAACATGCGTGTGGCCCGTTTTGTAGCCATACCCATGTATACATTAAGTAAGGTGTTAAAACCTTTTGTGTTTTTATTGGTAAAATCAACTTCTATTATTGATAAACGTGTTACCAAAAAAGGCCACATCCTTTCGGTTGATGAACTTACCCATGCCATTGAAATTACCAACGAAGAGGAAACTCCTCGCGAAGAAAAAATTATTTTAAAATCTATTGTAAATTTTGGCAACATAAACGTTAAGCAGATTATGCGCCAAAGACCCGATATTACTGCCATTAAATCGGATACTCCGTTTAAACAATTGTTGATGAAAATTAACGATTGGGGTTACTCGCGTGTACCAGTTTATACCGATAATTTAGATAACATAAATGGTGTGCTTTACATTAAAGATTTGTTGCCACACATGCACAATCCCGATGATTTTAATTGGCTTACTTTAATACGCAAACCATACTTTGTTCCTGAGAGTAAAAAAATTGACGATTTGTTAAAAGAGTTTCAGAGCAAACGTGTGCATTTGGCTTTGGTGGTTGATGAGTTTGGTGGAACACAAGGTATAGTTACCATGGAAGATATTTTGGAAGAAATATTTGGTGAGATTAATGATGAGTTTGATGAAGACGAAGTATTTTACTCGCGTTTAAACGAACATACTTTTGTGTTTGAAGCCAAAATTTCTATAAACGACATGTGTAAGTTTATGGAAATAGAAAGTGAAGTATTTGATGATGCCCGACAAGATGCAGATACCCTTGGTGGTATGCTGCTGGAGCTGCAAGAAGAAATGCCAAAACAAGGAGATGAAATTATATATGCCGATTTTAAATTTGTGATTGAATCGGCTGATAAAAGAAGAATTAAACGTGTGAAAGTAGAAATAGTAAACCTGCAAAACCAAGCCTAAATTTATGAGGATATTATTGTTGTTTGTGATAGCTGTTTTAGGTGTTGGATGTAATGAAGATTACACACCAAAACCAAGAGGATTTCAGCGTTTTGATTTCCCGCAAAAACAATATAAAACCCACCACAACGATTGTGGTTTTACTTGCGAAATACCAGATTACGCAACCGTGTTGCCCGACTTTAGTAGGGAAAATAAAAAGTGTTGGTTTAACGTATATTATCAACCTTACAACGCTACTTTACACATTAGTTTTGATCAGGTAAAAAACCCGCAAGAGTTAGAAAAATTGGCTGAAGATGCACGCACATTGGTTTACAAACACACCGTTAAAGCAGATGAGATTTACGAAACTTATATTGAAAACGAAAGGCTACACGGCATGGTTTATGAGTTAAGCGGAAACACCGCTACCAGTTTTCAGTTTTATGTAACCGACAGCATAAAAAATTACATGCGCGGTGCCTTATATTTTAACGAACGCACCAATGTAGACAGCGTATCACCGGTACTTGGTTACTTAAAAAAAGATGTGCTGCACATGATACAAACATTGAAGTGGGAGAAGTAGCACTTCTTCGCTGAAGCTACGAAGTATTAAAGGTTTATAGTTTGTGGTTCATCACTTCTACGCTAAAGCTTCTAAGTGCGAAGGGTTGGAGGTTAGATTTTCTTTTGATTTAAAGTTTCTTCTCCACTTCGTTATTCATAATTAGCTACGCTGAACTTCGCTTCATTATTCGACATTTCTTAGTTTGGTTATTGGCTTAAGATTCGGAGATTTTCTTTTAAATATTAGGCTACGATTTTTGAGTGCGTTGCTTGCACCACCCCTGCCTGCACCACCTTGCAAATACCGAACTTGATTCGGTGCCTCCTAATAGGCGGGGAACACTTCCATTTGTAAATTATATCTAAGTATAACACTTCAATTTGTAACAAAAATTACCGATGGTACGCGCTGCTCCCCCCGAGTACTCGGGGGAGCTCCCTGTACCCAGGGTGAGGGGTATTCTGTTATATCTCCCCACACACCCAAATATCACTTTTATTGCACTTTATGTAATTTTATGTTTGTTTAAATAAAAACAAATTACTTATTTGGTGTTGTATTAAACCCTAACCTTACATGTTTAAGCTTAGCCCAAATTCCATTTGTTTATTTAGAGATAGTACGGTTTATGACCTAATAAAACTGCACGGCATTTTGCTTATAGTTCTGTTATGCAATGTAAAAATTAGTTTGGGGTAAATATGTATTTAAGTTACCAGCAATAATGAGTAAGACAGTTTACATATTAGGAGCAGGATTTTCAGTATCAGCTGGACTGCCAACTCAACTCGACTTAACAAAGGAAATTTTCAACCCTCAATTTTCTGAAAGTGAGAAATATACTTTAGAACATTATGGTTTATTTAAGACTCAGAAAAAATTACTTGACTTATTAAGACTCGACTTTGGAATTGATGGACAAAGTGAATACATCCTCTCTCTTGAGGACATTTATACAGCATTAGACAGATGCATTGTTGAAAATTCAAATTATCGGTCTTTTCACCCAGAAGAGTTACTAAATTTAAGACAAACATTAGATGCAATTTTAATTTTAGCAATTAAAGCAAAGTCTGGACTATCCAAAAAATCAGACTACATTGAAAAATTTGCATCTCATTTAATTCGGTCAAGCGCAACGAGAGTCAATAATTTTAGAAAACACGATCCTGTCTCTGTGATTACAACAAATTGGGACATCTTGCTTGACTTGGCTATTAGAGAACAATTGAAAAAAGTTGGTAATAAAGGGGTTATTGACTACTTATGTTACGTTAGCTCACTCAAAAATGACCCTACAATTAAGCCGGGTTTACAAGCATTGACAGAAGGCGAATTTATAGTTAAGCTTCTAAAAATTCACGGGTCGATTAATTGGTTACATTGCCCTAAATGCCAGAGAATTTTCATTGACTTTTATCGAAGGGTAATCGACTATGGTGTTTTCAAGCAAGCTACCTGCAAGTACTGTTCAAGAGAGTACACACACAATGACGAACATTCTCCGAGACTCAGACCACTGCTTTTAATGCCAACATTTGCAAAAGACTTAAGTAATTTCCAGACTAAACTAATTTGGAGAAATTCAGGAATAGAAATAGCCGAAGCAGACCATATTGTGTTCATAGGATATTCTTTTCCTTTGGCTGACTTTGAATTTAGACAAGTTTTGTTTCGTAATGTGAAAAGAGACACAAAAGTTGAAGTTGTATTATTTGACAAATCAAATCCAGAAAAAATTCTCACAAACAAGGACAAAGTAAGCTTAAACTATGAATCTGCGGAATATAGATACTTAAGCTTCTTTGGAGGAAAAGAATTGACAATTTATTTTGATGGTGCGGAGAGTTATATTAACAGAACAATGAAATAAGCGCTTATAATAAAGTATTGCTGAAGATAAGATTGAACGGCTTTAATTGCATATAGGATCAAGGCTCAATTTTTGTTCTTTCCTTGTAGTCTGGCCCCGACCATTTGCAATAGTGAACCCTTTATTGATTAAAACAAAAGACATAATTAACTATAGAGA
>JBFYQC010000092.1:0-4467 GCA_041302975.1 Bacteroidota bacterium | reverse complement strand
CTCATTTATATTCACGTTTTCTTTAATTACTAATGAATATTTTTAAAAACATACTTGCTATTATACTTGGATTAATTGTTGGCAGTTTGGTGAACGGAGCATTAATATCTATCAGTGGTTCGGTTATAGCACCGCCAGAAGGTGTTAATGTAAAAACAATGGAAGGCCTAAAAGCTGGTATTCATCTTTTTGAGCCAAAACACTTTTTGTTCCCCTTTCTAGCACATGCATTGGGTACATTTGTTGGTGCTTTACTTGCTACACTAATTGCAGGAACGCATAAGTTTAAATTTGCAATGGCTATTGGCGTATTGTTTTTTTTTGCAGGAATAGCCAATGTTATCATGTTACCTGCACCTATGTGGTTTAATATAACAGATATCACCTTGGCGTATCTTCCAGTAGCATTTTTGGCACATAAATTGGCGACTAGAAAAAATGCTTAGTAAATTAAATCATTAATTAAATTACATCAACAAAGGAAAATTACTCCAAACAGCTAACTTTATTATGTTTGTATTTATGAAAAAGCTATTATTCATCTTAATCACCATCATATCTTTTACATCTTGCACACAAGATGATTTAAATAAAATATTAGCAGGCAGTGGCCTAACCAACGAAGAAGTAATTGAAGGTTTAAAAAGTGCGTTATCCGTTGGAACCGACACCTCTGTTACCGTTTTGAACAAACTAGATGGTTATTATAAAGATGATGTAGTAAAGATTTTATTGCCGGATGATGCAAAAGCAATTTACGATAACATAAACAAAGTACCTGGAGGATCCATTTTATTGGAAGAAACTGTCAGAAGTTTGAATAGAGCCGCTGAAGATGCAGCGGTTGAGGCCAAACCTATTTTCATTGATGCTATTACCGGTATTACTATATCTGATGGGTTAAGCATTTTAAATGGAGAAGATACAGCGGCCACTTTTTATTTAAAAGACAAAACATTCTCACCTCTTTACAATGCTTTTCAACCTAAAATTGATGCCTCATTGAGTAAAGAATTGATTGGCGGTGTATCAGCAAACTCGGCATATAGCAACTTGGTTAATGCATATAATACAGCTTCGTTAAACGGATTATTATTCCCGAAAATCACCACCAATAGTTTAAGTTCTCATGTAACCAATAGGGCATTAACAGGTTTATTTATTAAGGTTGCCGATGAGGAAAAAGCAATAAGAACAGACCCATTGGCTAGGGTGAATGATATTTTGAAAAAAGTATTCGCCAAGTGATTTTGAAACAACTACTCCCCCTTTGTTTTTTATTTTTTAGTTTAAATACTTGGGCGCAAGTGGTATTACCACTAACCAAACTCAACGTATCTGCTTCGGTGGTTATGCCTTTGTTTAGCAATAAACCATTTTCTGCCTACACTCAAAATACAGGAGCACAAGTGCAAGTGGGTGCCAATTTGTATAAAGGTGAAGTTGTATTAACTGCCGCAACCTTTACTAATAAAAACCCTTTATTAACCGAATATCAATCGTTGTTGTTTTCGGTTGGCTATGCATTTAATATTCCGCTTACAAAAAATGTATGGGTAAAACCTCATGCGGGTTTTGGGGCACATTACATGATGTTTGAACAAAACTCATCAAACACTAATAACCTACGCGAGTCAGAATTAATGTACCAAATCGGGCTTGCTTTGCAAGCTAAATTGTATAAAAAGTTACACCTGCAAGTCGGTTCATTTTACAGCAGCACGCAAACTTATCATAAACAACACCAGCTGTTTTTTCAATCGGGGTTGATGTATTATTTTAACACCCCTAAAAACATTCAATACCTCATTAATTGAAATACTTCTTCAACATATTATTGGTAGTATTGGGAACGGCTGCAATGGCACAAACCGACTCTGTGATGTATAAAAAGCAACCCATAAGTATGGTTTTATCAGCGACTCTTCAACCTATAAAAGGCGAAAAACAATACATCACTTCAGAGCTTATTCGTGCCCAAGGTATAGGCCGATTAAGTGAATTATTGTTATGGATTGACAAAACAACTTATAGCACCATTAATGGTGATAGATTTTATTTGAACATTGCAGGCATATCAACCCAACAACATCAAAATATTATGCTGTTGGTTAATGGGCAAAAGGTAGAAATAGAAAGATGGGATGCGTTAAACATAAACCTGTTAGGCATTTCTGTTATTGATATTGCTTATGTTGAAATATTTAATACACCACAAATCATCAACGGTCAGTTTTGTGGTTTTGGGGCAATTAACATTGTAACTCGTAACGATTTTAAAGGATTAACATACCGTGCCATTGCAAATAATGGCAACCCCATCAACGACCCTGGTGCTGCAAAATATATTGCAGGCTACAGCTCACCTAATATTGATAAAACAGGATTTGTTTACTCTCATTCGTTAGGCTATTACGCCAATAAGTTTCATATTAATACCAGTTTTAATTTTCAAGATTGGTATGCACGTGATACCATGATTACTGCACGTTACCTTATATATCCGAAAATTGCTAATAAAAATACGCTAATGTCTTTTAGGGCCGAAGGTGCGGGGCAATACAAAAAAGTTTATATACAAGCTAGTGCTGCATATACCACACAAGACGAGTTTTTGTTCAGAAATTTCACAGGTAGTGAACAGCCTTTTAAAACCGGATATTTAGAAGGTACACTAAGCCTTACACGCACATTTACCAATAACCGATATGCAAAAATAAATACCACCATCAACCAACATAAGTTTAACAATTGGTTACAAAATTCAACAACATTAACCGAGTATAGATATTTGACCAATACACTAAACACAGAGGTTGGAAAAACTAAACTGCTAGGCAATAACCTTTACAAAAGATACACTTTAGGCTATACTTTAAACTACTATTCCTACTCCACATCAAAAGGATTTATTGCGCAGCACCAGCCATATGTCGGTCTAAAAAGAAACCTAAATAAAAAAACAACACAACAGCTAGATGTGATGTTAAATATTATGGATTACACCATTAACCCTCTTGTGGTATTAAGTCATCAAAAAAACAACAACATTATCAGTAGCTGGAATTTTATAGGTACTTATCAACAAACTCGCTTGGCACAATTTCTTAATCAAACTTGGTATCATTATGGGGTAAATCGCAATAGCAACATTAACAATCCTACAATAACATATCCATCTAACTTAAACAGTACACCTACACATAAACTATCGGGCGATTATTTTTATAAGCTAAACTTTGGCAGTAATTTCCGCATTACTATGCACGGGGGCTTACGTTACACACAAAATGTAGTGTATTTGATACCCAATGCAAATAGCGTGAGTTTTTTATATAACGGTTACCAAACAAGCGCAGCACACGGTAATGTTTTTGGTAAAATATGGGGCGCAAATATCCATTACGATGTACTTACTAATTTTTGGTTTGATATTGACTATTACTCGGCAAACAACACATCTAACCAAAAAGAATTGCAACAAGTTTTATCAACTGAAGCCAAAAGAAAACTGCTAATAAGTGCTTATTATAAGTTACCGGCAAGATTTGATGTAGCCATGCGAACACAAACAATATCAAAAACAGCTTGGCAAAATTATGAGAATGGCGTTTTACAAACGGTTAATATTCCTTCCATTTTTACTACCGATGTTTCCATCAACAAAAAAATGTGGGGTGAAAGAATAAACATCAACGCCACACTAAAAAACATATTCAACCAAAAAGAGTGGTACCATCCATTAGGTGCCAACTTTGCCACCCGATTTATGGTTACGGCACAAATAAAGTTCGATCAGTTGCCTAAAAAATTAATGAAGCCATAACATAAATCTTATTTTTGCAACGTGAAGGTAGATTTACAGCAACCCATTTTTAAGCAAATAGCAGCCGTTACCAACAAACATCAAATACCCGCATATGTGGTAGGTGGTTTTGTGCGTGATATATTTTTAAACCGCCCAAGCAAAGACATTGATGTGGTAGTTTTAGGCGATGGCATAAAACTGGCTCAACAGCTTTCGGCCATGATTCCCAAAAGTAGTTTTTCTTACTTTAAAAATTTTGGAACGGCAATGGTTAAAACCCACGATTGGGAAGTTGAATTTGTAGGCGCCCGAAAAGAAAGCTACACACACAACAGCCGTAAACCCGCTGTAGAGCCCGGAACATTAACGGATGACCAAAACCGCAGAGACTTTACCATTAACGCCATGGCCATTAGTTTAAACAACAACGATTATGGCACTTTAATCGACCCTTTTAATGGCATACAAGATTTAGAAAATAAAATTATACGTACACCGCTTGATGCTGATATTACCTTTAGTGACGATCCTTTGCGTATGATGCGAGCAATTAGGTTTGCCTCACAATTAAGGTTTGAAATTGAATATGAAACTTTTGAAGCCATTAAACGTAATGCAGGACGCATAAAAATTATTTCGGCCGAACGCATTAGTTATGA
>JBFYQC010000091.1:0-15147 GCA_041302975.1 Bacteroidota bacterium | reverse complement strand
ATATATAAAAATATATTTATTGTTTAATAAGTTTACGTTTTAAAACGTTACTAAGTTCATCGTTTATTTGTAATATATACACTCCAGCAGCAAATTGACTTAAATCAATATTCGCTTTGTTGCTATTTGGGTTTAAAGTCTGTAACAACAAACCATCAAGACTAAATACCATGATTTGTGTAATATTAAGTTGGTTGCTAAGTTCAATAGTAACATTGTTTTTTGCAGGTATTGGATACATTTTTACCACATCAATTTTCTCTTCGTTTGTAGCATCAAAATTAACCATAATGGTATTGCTGTACTCAAAAGTACTATTGGTATTTATTGCTTTTAAGCGGTAGTAATTAAGCCTACTTACATCGTTGTGATTAAAGCTGTAATTTAGCTGTACGCTGCTGTTTCTATTGGCCTTTACACTTCCGATTGTTGTGAAAGTTTTGCCATCAGTTGCGTGTTCAATTTCAAAACGGTCGCTATTCTTTTCGTTTGCAGTACCCCAATTTAAAGCCACTTGGTTATTACTAACTTTTTTACCCGCAAAAGATATTAATTTAACAGGCACAGGATTGTTATTCGCTACTACTATATAAAATCTGTTTTGAAATGAAGTTGGTATTGTTGTATTTATATTGATGATGTAATTAGGTGTGTTTTTTAAATCAATTATCGAGTTGGTATAATTATCAATAAGCCAAACTTGGTCTAGTATAGCAATTTCTTCGCTGTTAGAAAAGGTCATGTTATAGTTACCTGAAGAAGCTACATTTAAATACAACCTTATGGTGTCGTTTTGTGTGGTAAGTGGCCTGGTGGTTAAAGCTAAATATTTGTTGTCTGTTCCATAAGCACTAATAGAAATTTGCGAGCCCAATTTAATCACATCATAATCATCTAAAAGGGTGGTAGCACCAGCTAAATATTTAACAAAAACTTCATCCGCATTTGCGCTATCTTTAATTACCCTAAGTTTAAATGCACCACCTTCGGTTGTTTTAAACAATTGAGTAGGAGTTGAAGCAGACTTATAAGCTTCTTTAAAAGTCATAGTAGGGCTAGAGGCAGTAGCCTTAACCCAAAAAGCTTGTCCACTAGCTATTATTCCCCCAGTAATACTGCCAGTATTTGATAATGCATTATAAAATTTGTAGGAGTTATCAGTTGGGTCTAAAACATAAATTGTTGGTTCAAGTCCGGTGTAATAAGTACCATTATTTCCGCTTCTACCAGCATCGTTAAATGCATTCCAATCAAAAGCCGAGGGATATGGATTGCCTAATAAATTCCATCCATCATTGGCTAAAGTTCCCGAGCTTGTAAACGAAACAGGCATAGATATATCGCCATTATTAATAGGTCCCACAACATCTAAGGTAACGGCATTTTGTGTGGCATTAGCATCTAAAATTCTGTTTAAATCACTTCTATCGCCACGTACAAATACCCTGTAACCACGTCCTGGAGTAATTGTATTTGTAACGTTAGTTGGCGATGTCCATCCCGTATTTAAATCACCTGTAATTAATGCTTCGTTGTACCAATAAATTGTAGGAGAGTTGTTTTGAGTGGCGTCAAAGCCATTGCTATTTGTGGTTCCGATGGTATTGCCGGTACCAGGTCCAGTAACATAAATTTCGTTCCGCCAATCGTTAATAGTAGCGTTAGTTATAGGGCTAGCCATAAATCGCCACCTTCGTCCGTTTGAAGGAATATATCTTTGAGCAACAACATTTCCTGTAATGTATGATCCAGATCCTTGAGCAATACGGGCCGTTCCGCTAGCATTAGATACCAATACTAAATTTCCACCACTTGCAATTGTACCCGTAGTAGGAGTTACTTCAGTTATTATATTTAATGTATTGCCCAATGTGGTAGCTTGTGCGCCACTATTATTGGTAAAATTATTTAATACATTGGTGGTGCCAGGTGTTGTTTGATCAAAACTAAGGGTGCGGGCCACTGCATTATTTACTATTAAATTACTTGTAGTACTACCAATTAAACCATCCGAAACTGTGTTTACGATGTTTCCGCCAAGTGTTAAGGTATTGCCGTTAATACTTAATTTACCATTTGTAAATGTAAGCGAAGCATTTGCAGTAATGTTCCCTCCCATTGTTTTAATAGAGTTGCCATTTAAGGTAAGGTTATTGTAGGTGCCTGCAACTGCAGTTTGTGCAGTAGAAGAAGAATACTCTATTGTACCTCCCCATGTTTTGCTTGCAGGGATTGGTGCAGCAGATGTGTTGGTGGTAGATATTGTTCCATTATTAACAATTGAACTTAATGTACCTGTTAGTGTATTTGTACTTAAATTTAAAGTGCCACCTAATGTTGTTGTTAAAGTGCCGTTTACTACTAAATTACCTATTGCTGTATTTATTCCACTAGTATTACTTAACGTAAGATTATTGTAACTAAATGTATTTAAAACATTTTGACCACCGGTGGTTGCATTGTAATTTATGGTATTGTTTGTTACAACATAATTTCCACTGCTAAATGAAGCAGAAGCGGTAAATATTGCTTTAATACCAACGCTGCCGCCACTTTCAAAAGTTAAGTTATTAGTTCCACGTGCACCGCTAACAGTTAAGTTATTGTAATTAAATGCAGCAACAGTTTGCGCAGTTGTAGCACTATAATTTATGGTAGATGATGTAGTGGTATAACTATTTGTTCCTGGTGTAAATGCTCCTAATACATTTATAGTACCAGCGTTTGCAAGTACCCGATCACCAGAAGAAGTACTAACTAAATTATTATACACAAAAGCGGGTATGGTTTGGCTACTTGTACCATTAAAAGTAATGGTATTATTGGTAGTTATATAATTACCAGATGTAAATGTTGCAGTAGGACTAAATGTACCAGAAATTAAAAGGTTACCTCCGTTTGGTAGCGTAATATTGTTAGTTGTACGTGCCCCACTTAGTGTTAAGTTAAAGTAATTTATAGTTGCAATAGTTTGTGCGCTAGTTCCTGCATATTCAACAGTACTACCAGTGTTTAATAAGGTAGTTCCAAATCCCGTAGGGAAAACACTATTGCCAGTTAAAATAAGTTTAGCACCATTTTCAACAATCAGACTTTTAGATGCATTACCTACTATTGCAAATCCACCATTGTTAAGCGTACCAGATTGTATCAATAAGTTTCCAGTTACATTTGATGCAGTGATTGCTTCAGTTAAAGTGGCACCAGCTGTATTTGAAATTTGCAAATTGTGGTATTGGCCACTATAAAAATCAGAAATTGTTTGGGCTGAAGAACCAGTAAAATTAACAGTTGACCCTGCTGTTCCTGAAGTTAAGGTTTGTTGCCCGTTTAGGGTAAGTGCATTTGCTATATTTAATGTACCTGCACCACCATTCATTATTATTCGCCTACTTGCATTGTTTACATTTGTAAATAACATGCCACCATTTGCATTTAATACACCCGTTGTTAAAACTATTTCTGTAATTCTTGATGTGGTGGTACTTGTATTATTTGTACCAATTGTAATTAATCCATTTACAGTAGCTAACCCTTCGTTTATTAACCATCTACTGTTTCGTGAATTAGATGATGGTTGATTCATGTTAACATTACCAGATATATCTATACTAGCAGCAGCATTAAAATGCGCAAATGATGTGCTACTTCCGGTAGTAAGTATGTTAAAATCAATACAACTATGGCTGCCTGATAAAGTTATACTTGCTCCATTGTTTATATTTATATTCGGGAAACTAGTACTTGAACCACTTATGGTTTTATTTGTTCCACTAAATGCAATTGTTCCAGTGCCACTTAGAGTAGCACCATAGTTAGTAAAATTACCAGCTACAGTTAACGTTTGTCCGGAGGCAAAAGACAAAGTTGTTCCATTTTCTAAAATAATATCTAAACAATTAGATGTACCATTAACATTGGGCATGCTAACAGCATCAGCAGGAATAGTAACAATTGTGCTACTGTTTGGGGCCCCATTTGGGCTCCAATTACCATTTGTTGTCCAAGATGTACTAGATGCTCCTGTCCATCTTTTAGCTGAAAATGAAATTCGTCCATTGTTGTTTGCAAAGTATGTTGAGTTTATATTAGTAGCCCCAGAGCTAGTGCCGCCATAAGTACCCGTTGATGTTTGTAAAGTACCACCTAAATACAAATAGCCACAGGTATGCCCTGTGCTGGTGCCAAGGTTTAGTACTGATCCAGATTCTATTATTAAATTATAAGTTATGGTTCTATTGTTGTTACTTAATATTGTGTTAGCACTGCTCGTAACAATTACGCCTCCTGTTCCAGAAAATGTAGCTGGCCAAACAGTTGTGTTGGCAGCAAAAGTTGTTGTTTTATTAAATTGTAAAGTGGCATTCACTCCAAATGTAGGTGTGCTAGATAATGTTGCGGTTGTGCCCTCAATTGATAAAATACCATTTACTGTTACACCAGTAGTAGTTTTTGTTGCAGTGCCGCTTAAAGTTAGGTTGTTGTATGTAATATCTGGGTCTACTGTTTGTGTACCGCCATTATAATTAAATGTATTTCCTGTTGCATTGTATATACCTGCGGCTATTGTGGCCGTGTTGGCAATTCCTATAATGCCACTCGCTAAAGTTATAGTTGGGCTTCCTATTCTACCACCAGATATAGTAAGATTATTGTAGTTAAATGCGGTTATTGTTTGAATGCTACTGCCATTATAGTTTATTGTAGAGCTAGTAATGGTATAACTGTTTGTACCCGGATTAAAACTCCCTGCAATTCCTATGGTTCCACTGTTTGCTAAAGTTCTTGAACCAGAGCTGCTAGATACCAAATTTCCATAATTTGCTGCCGCAATTGTTTGTGAACCTGAGCTTGCGTACTCAACCGTGCTATTGGGTTCAAATGTAAAGGATCCAAAACCAGTTGGGTATGTACTTGCACTTAATTTAAATGTTCCACCATTTGCTACTAAAAAAGTTTTGCTTCCATTACCAGCTATTGCAAATCCTCCATTATTTAGTTCTGCAGCCAGTACCGTTATATTTCCTGTAACTTTACTAATTGTAACAGCAGCACTAAGCGTTTTTACGCCACTGCCAGATATGGATAGGTTGCCATAATTCAGCCCTAAATTGATTGTTTGGTTGCCCAGTCCTGCATAATTTGTAGTTAGGTTAGTTAGGGTATTTGTGCTAAATTTATATTGACTTTGATAATCTGGCGTTGCGGTAACGCGGGTTACTAAAATGTTACCACTACCTGTTATTGTACCTGTTGCACCACTATTGTTTATAACAGCAGTTGCTACTGGTGCAAAAGTAGCATTAGCGTTTACAGTAAGTGTACCATTAACATTAATGTTGTTATTTGTAATTACATTAAACACGGTATTGCTAATGGTTAAGTTATTAAAAATTATTGGTGCTGTGGCGCCACTAATTACTTGATTAACCCCACCGTTCATTACCACTGTTCCACTACCCGATAATGTACCATCCACAGTTAAACTATCACTAATATTTAAAGTGTTGTTATTTGTTAGGGTAGCTCCGCTATTTATTTTTATTTTTTTTATAGTTACACTTGATGAAATAGTAGGTTGAAATGGAGTACCACTTGGTATAGTAACAGCAGCTAAGGCATCAGGGACAGTAGCATTTGTCCAATTACTAGCTGTTGTCCAACTTGTACTTGTCGCACCTGTCCATGTGTATGGTGGTGGACCAATTACATAATAATCATCTTGGCTAATATTAATTGTACTTAAATCATCAGCATTAAGGGCAATAGGAAACAATATTAACTCACCATAATATACATCCTCACCATAAGGGCAACCATAACCAACCCTAACAGGGCTGAAGGAGTTGTTGCCTACAAGGGTGTTACTTCCAGCCAAGGTTCCATCTACATACATGGTATATAAATCTCCTAACCGTGTAATCGTTACATTATCACTTCTATTTGTTGAAATAGCTACACTTCCTGCAAAGCTTTTGCTAATATCGCCCGATTCATTTCTAATTTGCAATGCCCAATTTCCACCAACTGCTTTTATACTGGTAAGTGGTGGATCTTGAATGCCTATACCACCATTTCTATCAACTAAGTATGTTCCATCACCAGCAGCGGCAGAGCCGTTAGCATATATTCGAGGTTGAGAAACTACATTTAATGTTCTATCATCTACAATGCCATATCTATTAAAGCCACTGCTTGCTGCATCAAAATCGGTACCTCCATCGCCAAGCATACCACCGTTTTTGCCTGCAATACCAATTTGGCCTCCACTATTTCTTTCAATAATTCCAGCAGAAACTATAAACGGTTCAACAGCTTGACCAGGACATAATATTGAAGATCCCTTTGACGCATCTCTACTATTGCCACTTTGGTCATACCAAATTGTTACTAAGCCATTTGCTGTTGGGTTTGCCCCATTATTGCTTACAAAATTCTTTAATACTACGGTGTCTAAATTGCCATTGCCATCGTATCCAATATCTAACAGTCCATTATCAGAACTTCGTTTTACCCTAATTAGTGGAGAAGTAGAATTGGTGAAGCCACTTACAGGGGCAGGAGGGGTTATGGCAGAATGGTCGTAGACTGTTTTTAGCTGCCTTATAGAGTATGCTACTGCAATTGAAGTATTGTTACCACCTATTGATGCCGTTACACAGCTTAATGGTCCTGATGGATCAAGTAGTTTTTGAGCGTATCCATTAGAATAATTTGCTGCTATTACTAAAAAAAGGGACAGAAAATGGGTGCAAAATTTCGTAAACTTAAACCTAATCATCTTGTAAATTTTAAAGTAATGAACATTCAAATATTCATTCTATCATTGCCAAGAATTTTGAATTTACTCGATTTGTTGATTTAGGTGATTAATGATGTTATGAACTATTTTAGTTGCAGTTTAAAGCTATTAATTTTTTTTAAATAGCGAGTTATGTTCGTGTTGTCAATGTTTTATTGAACTTTTTTCACACTCAATTTTTGTATAAACGGTGCTTAATAAAAAACGCGTTAGTTTAAACTAACGCGTTTTTTTTAAGCTTCAATTTTGCAATTAATAATCCGGTTGCAATCAGAAAAGGTATTGCTGTATCAACGGGTATATCTGGCTCATCTGGTGGAGGAGGTGCATCCTCAGTTTTTTTATCACCACCTGGATTTATTTCTCCTACACCTTTGCCAGTATCTGTTCCATTTGCAACGCCTCCTTTGGCATCATCTGATATTCGATCAATACCATCAATTTCTTTGGCAGCGCGGGTATCAAAAAAATCGATATTTCTGGCTTTTGTTGGAACATCGGAATTGTTACTACCAAACCAAGAAGAATTCGATTTAGAGCCAATGCCGCCCATATTTAATCCACCAACACCGTAGTAGCTTTCTGATGAAGAATAGTTCTTTCTGCGATAACCGCCATTATATAAATCTTCTTCCTCATAGCTTTTTTTATAGAAGCGTTCTTGACGTTTGCGATATTCATCTTCAGAATATCTTTGATAGTAATTGTTATTATAGCTATTGTATTCATAATCGCCATCATAATCATCTTCATTGTATCCATATTCTTCAGAATATTGAGCAATTGCACTATTGGCAAAAGTTAATACCACTGAAAGTATAAACAATTTTAAGGTTTTAATTATCTTCATTTTAGGGTGTTGTAGTTTAATGTTATTACATTAATCTATTTTGTAAACATCAAGGGCTAAGTGATTATTTACAGTAAACAAATTATTATTTATTGGTTAAGGCTACTGCTTAATGAATTTAAGTTTTTGAGAGGTATAATTTGTATTAATCTGAATAGTATACAAACCAGGTGCTAGTGCTGATACATCAATGTTTATAGGATTATCCCCTGAAAATACCGATTTGCCATTTACATCAAATATTTCTAAATGGTTTATTTTAAAATCGTTGGGCAATCCAATATTTATTAAGTTCTGTGCAGGATTCGGATATATATCAAATACAATATTTGAATTTTCTATATTATGTAAAACAATAACTTGAGAGTAACTATTTATTCCTTTAGTTTCATTAATTCTTAAACGGTAGTAGTTATTTCCAGCGGCATCTGCATCGTTGTCTACAAAACCATATTTCGTTGAGGTTGATTGATTGGTTGCTTTAATCAAAGCTATAGTTTCAAATTTCACTCCATCAACACTTTTTTCAACTTCGAAGTTAACTAAGTTTTTTTCTGAGGCAGTAACCCAACTTAGTCTGTTTGATTTACCTGATTTCTCACCGCTAAAAGAAGTAAGATTAACTGGTAGAATGCCAAATTGGTCTGTAATAATTAATTTAAAACGGTTGCCGTATGTTCCAACAATACTGTTATCTATTGTAAATACGTATGTTGAGCTTGATTTTACATCAACAATATTATTGTTATAGGTATCAACTAATATTACATTTTTACTTAAAGGTAAAATTGATTTGTCTTCAAAAGTTAGCCAATGTGTACCATTTTTAAATGATGTAGTTTTTAAAATGAATGTATCTGTGCTATTGGCAGGTAAATATGGTATGGTGTTTATTTGAACTGTTTTTCCATTCGGAGTGATATAGCCTATGTTAATTCGGCTATTCGCCATTTTTAAGGCATCTTCTTTAAATACATAGTTCTTTGTAGCACTTGTTTCAAACTTTAAAAGGGCAATATCATATTTTATACTATCCTCGAACATTTTAATTGCAAAAGGATTTATTTGTGTTTTAAAATATGGGGTTGTACCATTACTAACTTTATCGTTTTCTTGAAATGTAATAGATTGTAATGTAGCATTTGCTTTCACAAAAAAGCCTTGATTACTTGCAATGAAGTCTGAAGGGCCTAAGGTAACATAACCATTTGTAAGCGGATTTAATACTGCTATGTTATTATCTACTGAAACACCCTTCGATACATTTCCCCAAAGTATTTGACTTGGATATGGATTAGAAATAAAATTCCATCCATCTTCAGTTGCAATGTTACTATCATCATTGTATTTTAGGTTTACTACAACGTCACCTTTATTGATAGCCCCAACTTCATCCATTACTACTGCATTAGGCACTGTTGATGTATTAGTTATCGAGGCAGTTTGGGTTCTATCACCTCTAAAAAATACCAACATACCTTGACCTGCTGTAAATGCTGTAGAAGTGTTTGAAATAGATTTCCAGCCTCTTCCACCTGAAGCATTAAAATCTTCTTCATAATACATCACAGATGAATTGGTTCCGCTTGCATCAAATCCGTTAGTTACTCCACCCGGACCGGTTACAAAGATATCATCAGTTAACTGTGCTGCTGTATATGAACTTGTAGCTGGTCCCATAGTTCTCCATCCTCTATAGTCTATAGCAGCACCTTGCATATGCCTTTGAATAGTTACATTACCAGTTAAATCCGATACACCACTTGTAATTTCACCTATTCTTGCTGTACCAGATGCTGAAGATAAAAGAGTTAGATTTCCACCTGTTACTAATGATCCTGCGGTTAAATTAATACTACCGTTTATGTCGGATATATTAAGCGCATTACCTAAAGTTACTGTTACTCCAGATCTATTAATTGTTAGGTTTTTTAATAGGTTGCTTGTGCCTGGAGTTGTTTGGTCAAAATTTATCGTACCAATAGTACCACTTCCACTTATAACCATATTGGCATTGGCACCTCCTATTATGATTGGTGTACCAGACACATTACCTGATAGTGTTAGTGTGTTTGCTCCAATATCCAATTTAGATGAACTGTTAATAAAGTTCGTTGTATTGGTAATTGTTATATCTCCGGCTAATGTTAATGTTCCGTCAATCATCATCTCTGGATATGTACCAGAGGTTAAATTTGTATAAGCAGTTAACGTAAAATCATCAATACCTAAACAATGGTCATCAGAACCAATTTGCTGATCTCTCCACCTAATGTATATAAAACCCGTGGTTGAGGGTATATTAACTGCCAAGTTTGCGGTTATAGTTGTTCTATTTGCTGTTAAATTTCCATCCAAGGCTCCTGGTGTTCCGGTGGTGATAGGGGATGTAAAATCAAGTGCTGTTACCGGTATCCAAGTTGAACTCGATCCTATGCTTGCTGCATCTGTGCTGTATTCGAAAATTAACTTATCAGTTAAAGCGTTGGAGCCTAACCTCCATTGTTCACCCGTGTATTGAATAGATATACTGGAAATATTTTGACCTGTATTGTTGGTGAATTTGGCACCTATAAGTATCGGTTCTACAGAGGCTGAAGTAAGAGAACCTAAAGCTCTATCGGCATTGGTTCCTGTTCCAAAGCTATATAATCCTGCTGTTGAGGAAGTGCCATCACCAGCATCTGAAGCGCCATCTAGGAGTGGTTCTGAAACTTCCCAATTTGAAATAATTGAAGCCGTTCCTGTGTTGTTTAGTCCGTCAAAGTTTTGGCTATTTGCTACACCAAGTGATGTAATTGAAATTTGACCTGTTACTTTATTCCCTATAGTTAGTATAAATATGAATAAAATAAGGTTTTTCGTGGTGCTAAATAGTGTAAACATGGTTTTATAAATTAGGTGAGCAAATGTATTAAAATACCTAATCTCAGTATAATGAATGTTTTATAATAATACGAATGGTTTTTATAAAGTTTTTATAGTTTTATTTTGGTATAAATGGGTGTTAATATGTTTATTTTCCTGAGTTAACGAACCTTTTTAATGGTAAAAAAGGCATTTTAAGTGACATTATATGTAATATAAGTAACATTAATTCGCTAAAAATTTGAAGAATTATATCCTCAATAAACCACTCAATTTCGTTAATTTGATTAAGTTTATGGTACTTTTATAATCTTTAGTGTAACTAATTTGTTGTTGAAAGGGATGCTTAATATATAAGGTCCTACTGGAAATTTACTTATGTCTATACCCTCATAATTATATGTTTCAAGTATTGTTTTACCATATACATCCGAAATTTTAATCAATCCGGTGATAGCCCCAATTGGTAAATTTATATTTAAAGTTTTACTTGTTGGGTTTGGGTATATACTCACCAAATCAAGTGTGGTGTTTTTTATTTCACTTTCAATAACAATAGTATTTGAGTAATCAATTGTTTTCGAATCAATCATTTTTAATCGATAATAGTTAATATGATTTTGTGCCGAAATATCTAAAAATGAATAGGTATTATGCGTACTGTAATTTGTGGGTTTCACAATCCCAATAGTATTAAAGTTTAAATCTTCACCAGCACGCTGAACCTCGTATCTAGTCATGTTTATTTCGCTAATACTTGTCCAATTTAATTGGTTGCTATTTCCTTTTTTCTCGCCTCTAAAAGTTAATAATTTTAATGGGAGTGTATTTTGGGAGGTTGCAATAATTAGCGAAAATCTGGCACCTAAACTCTGTGGTATGTTGTTGTTTATAGTAAATGTGTATTCAGGTGTTAAGCGCAGATTTATAGCATTGCTAGTCATTTTATCCAATAAATAAATTACCTTATTTGATGGTATTTGGTTGAAGTTGGAAAATGATAAGGTGTAGTTTGTATTGTTTGTTGATGTCACTTTTATATCAAAAGTATCTGCTCCTATTAAACTTAAATCATTAACTTTATTGTATTGCACATCTACATTATTAGGTGTTAAGATAGACACGTTAAAAATAGTATTTCTTAATTTCCTGGCGTCTTCTTTAAATATGAAATTCGCATTAGCTCCTGTTTCAAATTGTAAATATGCGACATCATATTGCAAACTGTCTAATTTCATTTGTATAGCAAATGGAACTATGTCATTTTTAAAATAAGCCGAACTTGCATTAGAAGTTTTATCATTCTCTTCAAAGGTGATACTAGTAGTAGAGTCTACAACAACAAAAAATGCTTGTCCTATTGCAATTGTTCCGGTGTTTTGGCTTATATAGTTTTTGGTAATTGGATTAAGTATATAGTAGTAATTGTCTGTGTTGGAAGAACGATTTACATTTGCCCAGTTTATTTGACTTGGGTATGGATTGCCAATGAGGTTCCATCCCCGATCTGATAAAACGCCTGTTGAATTGTAGTATAGAGGTACTGTAATATTACCACTATTTATTACCCCATTAAAGTTCATTACAGTACTGTTAGGAACGGTACTTGTATTTGTGATAGACGAGCTTTGTGTTCGGTCGCCTCTAAAAAATACAAGAGCTCCTTTGCCCAGCATCCAGCTATTTGTTATGTTGGTGATACTTTTCCACCCCCTTGTTGCGCTTTCTTCATAGTACATCACAGAAGAATTATTGCCATGGGCATCGAAACCATTGGTATTTCCTCCTGGTCCAGTTATTAATATGTCATCTATTAGTTGCTCGTAAGTAACTCCCGATACAGGAGAGCTTAAGCACCTCCATCCACGTAAAGATAAAATACCTCCTGAAGTAAATCTTTGTATTTCTAAGAGGCCATTTACAAATGCTCCTGAAGCAAGTTCTGCAATTCTTCCGGTTCCATTTGCCGTAGAAGTTAGTTTAAGAAATCCATTGCTTGATAGTGTTCCAGCTGTTACACTAACAGTTCCGTTATCAGCAATCATAACAACATTGCCCAAGTTTATTACTGTGCTTGGCCTGTTTATGGAAAAATCTTTGAGTAGGTTACTAATACCCGAATTGCTTTGATCAAAATATAGCGTATCACTTGATGTTCCTAAAAGTATTAATGAACCTCCGTTACTTCTTATTGTGCCAGTATTGCGGGTAATATTACCATTAATGGTTAGACTTTTATTTCCTATATCTATTATTGCATTACCAAGATTTAAATTTCCTGATATTGTTAAGTTTTTACTTAAACTTACCGTTACGTTGGCTAAGGTAAAGTTATTTAATATTTCTGGTACGCTATAATTAGTAATCGTACCTCCTTCATAAATTATAGAAGCATTGGTGGCTAATGTTAAATGATTATTGGCATCAAATGTACCATTCTTAAGCGTTAATACCCCAGTAAGTGAAATCGAATCTACTAGTGTAACACTACTGATGCCATTGTGCGTAAGGTTTTTAATATTACCTAAAATGTGTGATGAAGAAAGTGTTATAGGTGAACTATTGGTTATAAAAATAGTACCGTTATTCGGTTCTATTTTTCCGGTTGTTTGGTTTGGTGTTTGGTTTATAGTTAATGAAGATATACCTGTAGATAATGTTCCATTGATTAAATTAATAGCGCCCGTTATAGTAGTAGGACTAACAATTGTAATGGAAGATGATGTGTTAATTGTAAGGTGATTAAAAGTTACAGATGAAGTACCTCCAATTATTTTGTTACTGCCATTAAATAAATACGATTGATTATTATTCATATTTATAAGTGTTCCGTTATTAATTAAGTTACCTTCAATAGTTATTAAACCAGTTTGTGCGTTTGAATACACTACATTATTGCCTATGGTAAAATTACCTTTAATGTTTAGGGTATTTGTACCTGAAGTAAATACATTCCAATTGCTTGAAGAGCTCTCAAATGATAGATTGCCATAAGTTCTTCCTGACACAGAAATGGAAGGGTTTAAAGTAGAACTTCCTCTATAAATAAAATTACTTCCAGATGATAAACTTACTGTATTTAAAGGTGTTGCTATTGCACTAGTTGTACTATGTATGTATGTTCCACCATCATTTATTGCCCAGCTCGCCCCTGATGTAGTCCAAGTACTTCCTGTATTTTCCCAAATTCCGTTAATAACTAGGTCTGTTCCTATTCCATTGTTTAGTGTATGTGTTACTCCCGGTGCAATAGTTACTTGTGCTCCCGTTTCAACGGTTAACTGATCGTAGCTTGTTGCTGACGAGATAGTAACTAAATGACTATTAGTTATTGTAATTGAATTTGCATTATGGTCTGGAATCAATGTGGCATTTATCCAACTGGTATTATTTGAAGAGCTCTCCCATGTATTTGTTGAATTCCAACTGCCAGTTTGTTTACTTCTAAAATAATCGCTATTAAGAGTTGCTTGTACTGCAGTACCCCATATATTAATAATGTAAGGATCTTCATCACCATCATTATTTGAAATTGTTACAATTGCACTTTTATATCCTGCTGTTAAAGGATTAAATGTAACGGTAAATCTGGTGTAGCCCATAGGCAAAATTGTATCTTGCGTGGCTGACTCATTTGCAGTAAATGATGTTGCATCTGTTCCACTTATGTTTATTTTAGTGCTTGATGATAAGGTTAATTGAGCTAATCCTAAATTTTCAATGCTAAATTCAATTGGGTTTGATGAAGTTCCAATATTTTGATTTTGAAAAGTATAGGAACCGTTATTGGTAATTATTGTTTGGTTCTGTTTGATATTGATTTCTTGCTGTACAAAAGGTGAAGTTGATGTAACAATTATATTATCTACACTTATTTTCGCTCTTGATCCTGTTGTACCGATATCATTAGAAAATTGATAAAATCTTACGCGTGCGTTTGTGCTATTGTTAAATGATGGTGGCAAAATATAGGCTGAAACAGTTCCTGAAGATGACACATTATTCACAACAGATATTGTACTGATGCCTAGTTCGCTCCAAGTTAATCCATCTATACTTGTATATACTTTTAATGACGATCCTCTGTTGCCTGTTGAGTTAAATACACAAGCATAATCAAATGATAGAGTTCCAGCAATTCTGTTCGAAAAATTAAAATATAAATCTACTGCAACAGCATTTCCAAATGCCGTTGAACCGGTTGAAAGAAATTGAATACTTTCATTTCCTTTTTGTATTCCTCCTGAGGTTCCACTACTAAATGTTGCAGAAGATGCAGTAGTTTTTATTCCGTCTGGAATTACACCTGCTATATTCATTCCTACTGATTGCCAATTTCCTGATCCATTTCCGCTATTAAAGTTATTGCTCCAATTAGCTATATCAGAAAAGTTACAATTATAGTTACCAGCACTCATATCAAAGGCTATTTGCGAATTAGCGAACAGACAATTAAGTATAATAACAAGTGCAAGGATGCATTTTCGATGCGCAATAGAAGGGCTATTTCTATTCATGGGATTAGTAGATTAACTACAAATAAACTTTAACCTTTAATTAAAAGGGTTAGATTAATGTAATGCTTAAATCACTAAATTATGAATAGATTTTTAGATATCAATATTAT
>JBFYQC010000090.1:0-5357 GCA_041302975.1 Bacteroidota bacterium | reverse complement strand
GTTCAGCTAAGGCCTACACGGAACAAATGGCTACCCAAACTGCCCGCGAAACATGGTGGTATTTTACACAGGTGATTAACGATCCTTATAATAGTCAGTATGGATTTTCAGTTAAAATGTTAAATAACCAATGGGTAACAAATATTACCGTAAGCGAAACTGGGCAGTATAGTGGCTTGATTCTAACCGACTCCGGATTGGTTGGTGAAGCTAAATTCATAGATAGCTCTGAGGTTTTGGATTGGGCTTTTGTTGATGACAAATTACTTGTGGTTGCATTTTCATTCCGAATAAAATCTAACACCATTAAAGTTGAATTATTAACCAATTTTTTAGGTGCAAAATTTATTAAAGAGAAATGTGTTGATTGGGACTTTGTAGATAGAAGCAAGTGGAAACGACCGAGTGATAGTTTAGAATATGCTATTGCATTTATGAATCAAAGATATTATGGAGGGGATAAAGGATTCGTGAATGATTTGGAGAAACAGTTTAGTTATCCTCCTTTCGCCATGGAAATCGGATTGGTTGGGTATTGTTATGTAACATTTGTTGTATTACCAAACGGATATACAAAAGACATCAAAGTGGTACAAAGCATTGGCGCTGGAACTTCAGAAATATGCTACGATTCAATCAATAATCTCAGTGGTTTTAGAGCCAAGGAAACAGACCGCCCGCACTCTTTTACTTTACCAATTAAATTTATATTCTGAAATTAGTCACAAAAACATGAATTACGAATTTATTATAGCCGAATCGGCATTTCAACCGCACATAGCGCTTATTCGCTTAAACAGACCTAAAGAGCTAAATGCATTAAACTTACAGTTGATGCAAGAAATTAAACATGCGTTGTTAACTTTTGATAACGATGATCATGTTCGTTGCATAATTATTACCGGAAACGAGCGTGCTTTCGCAGCCGGTGCCGATATTAAACAAATGGAAAGTAAAACGGCTATCGATATGTTAAAGATAGACCAATTTGAAACTTGGGATCAGATACGTAAAACCAAAAAGCCAATTATTGCAGCTGTTAGTGGTTTTTGTTTAGGTGGTGGCTGCGAGTTGGCTATGACCTGCGATATGATTGTGGCCAGTGAAACAGCAAAATTTGGTCAGCCTGAAATTAAATTGGCCATTATGCCCGGTGCCGGTGGTACACAACGTTTAACAAAAGCCGTAGGTAAAGCATTGGCTATGGAAATGGTATTGACCGGTAAATTTATCAGTGCCGAGGAAGCAATGGAAGCAGGTTTAATTAACCGCGTAGTACCTGAGGAAGTTTATTTAGATGAGGCAGTTAAACTAGCGGGTGAAATTGCTGTTCAGTCGCCTGTAGCAGTGCGCTTGGCTAAAGAAAGTGTACTAAAAGCATTCGACAGTGGTTTGCAAGAAGGTTTGTATTTTGAGCGTAAAAACTTCTATATGTGTTTTGCCAGCCAAGACCAAAAAGAGGGAATGAATGCCTTTGTTGAAAAACGTAAGCCGAATTTCACAGGGAATTAGTATGCCTCACTATATGTTTCAAATCCACTTTGGGTTATTTTAAAAGTTTGTTTTATACACCTTATGATGTAGTATGAGTTCGCCTAAGCAACTTAATATTTTAGATTTTTCGTATAATTTACCTGATGAGCAGATAGCCAAGTTTCCCTTGGCCAATCGTGATGAGTCTAAATTATTGGTTTACCAAAACGGACGGATTTCGGATGCTGTTTTTAATCAGTTAGATGCTTTTTTACCATCAAACAGTTTGGTGATTTTTAACAATACACGCGTGGTTCATGCGCGTTTGTTATTTAACCGCCAAACCGGAGCACAAATCGAAATATTTTGTATTGAACCTTTGCATCATTTAGATTATCAGCAGGCATTTAGTAACAAACAGCACAGTATATGGAAGTGTATGGTGGGCAATGCCAAAAAGTGGAAAGAAGATGTGCTTGAAAAATACGTGGAAACACCCCTTGGTAATATCTGTCTAAAAGCTTCCAAAAAAGGTATATCAGACGAATTGTATGTTGTAGAATTTACCTGGAATAATGAAGCATTATCATTTGCGGAGGTTTTACATTTTGCAGGAATTTTGCCCTTGCCTCCATACTTAAACAGAAAAACAGAACAGGCAGATGAAGAGCGTTATCAAACGGTATATGCAAAGGTTGAAGGTTCTGTAGCAGCACCAACGGCCGGGTTGCATTTTACGCCTGCTGTTTTAAAATCATTAAGCCAAAAAGAAATTACGTTTGATGAAGTAACATTACATGTTGGAGCAGGTACATTTAAGCCGGTGAAAACGGAAGCATTGGTTGATCATCAAATGCATGAAGAAACATTGTTTGTTGAGTTGTCAACCCTTAAAAATATATCAACGTGTTTAATGCAAAAAAACAAGTTGGTTGCGGTGGGTACAACAAGCACCAGAACACTTGAAAGTTTATACTGGCATGGAGTGAAGTTGATACTTCAACATGTGGAGAATAAAGTGGCAATTAAACAATGGGATGCCTACGAATGTGATGCAACAAATATAAGTGCTGTTGATGCGATTTCTGCCATCATAAAAAAAATGGAGGAGGAGGCAGAACAAGTACTTGTAGGCAGCACGCAAATTATAATTGCACCGGGTTACGCTTTTAAAATGGTTGATGTATTGGTTACTAATTTCCATCAACCCGAAAATACGTTAATACTACTAATAGCGGCTTTTGTGGGCAACGATTGGCGAATAATTTATAATCATGCATTAAACAATAACTATCGATTTTTAAGTTACGGGGATAGTTCACTATTGTTTAAAAACGATGCTAATGTACAAGTGTAAAATTGCCACTTTTAGTAAACGTTTTTAGTATTTTGTTTTGATAACCTTGGTAGGTTAATTGGTAAATGTACACATCGTCAATGGCTTGTTTACCTCGTATTGTCCCATCCCATCCTGAATTTATATCTGTTGATGAAAACACCAACTGTCCCCATCTGGAAAAGATGTTTAATTGGTAACTGATTACATCAATTCCCTCCGGAGCAAATACATCATTATAACCATCATTGTTTGGCGTGAAAACATTTGGAATGTATAACATAACGCCACATTTTCTTTTTACCTTGGTTTCATCACTTCCTATACAACCATTATTGTCGGTTACTTTTACAAAATAATCGCCCACATTTTTAACAATAACCCATTGTGTGGTATCATTGGTGGGTGTCCATTTATAAGTGGTAAAACCTTCACCTGCATCCAATTTTACAACTTCTTTTTCATCCTCACACAAAAAGTATTCTCTATCTAATTGTGTGATGATATCAGGATGGTTTTTAATTAAAACAGTATCGACATTTATACAATTTCCGTTGCCGGCAATAAGCCAAATCTTACCCGTTTGATTTGTTGTAATGGTTGATGATGTTTGCCCTGTGCTCCAAAAATATTTTTCACAAAGTGGTCCAGATAGGGTAATGCTATTGTCTTTACAAGTTAGAGTATCTTCAGGGAAATTTATTGCTGGTACTTCGTTTATGCTTATGCTATCAATCAGTTTAAAATCTTGCCCACACCTAAATATATGAAGTGTAATTTTAAAATTACCCGCTTTGCTAAATTGGTAACTTGGGTTAATAAGGGTTGAAGTACTAGGAGTGATATCATGAAAAATCCAACTTAACGAATCGAACGGATTGGATGTGTTAAATGAAAAGTTAGTTACTGAGCCCTTACAGGTATTTGAAACTTTAAAAATACTGTCGGATAGTGGGCTGTTTGCTTGGGTTCCTGTTATAAATGCAGGAAGTTCAAATTGTGCTGATCGGTTTTTGCCTATTCCATCATCCAATGTAAAATAAGTCGTTCGGTAATTACATGCGCCAGCAAGTTGATTAGGATTTAAAATGGCGTCAATTCTTTTGCCCGGTATACCATTATCGTGAGTGGCTATGTATATTCTACCATCGGGGCCAAGCCTCATGATATTGAAGTTTTCTTGTGAGCTTGCAATAAAATAGTTGTTTTGATAATTTGGGCCATAGTATTGCACCAATTGGCTTAACTGCACACTGTAAGAAATATACAATTTGCTATCATCAGGTGAAAAGGCAATACCAAATGCATTTTGCCAAATAGGGTCTTTGGATAATTCAATGGGGTTTGAAAATTGGCCACATGTGCGGTCGAAATCAAATACTTCGGCTTTGGCATCATTACCAACGTAATGTGTTACGGCTAATTTATTGCCTTGGTTAGATCCCACCATATCACCATAGGTGCTTACAGTTAGCCCTACTGCCGAATAAACGGGTTGGTTCGATACACCTGAGGCATCAACCAAATGCGCTTTAAAACGGTTGGAGTTTAATTCGTGTGTTATGATCCAATAGGCTTGGGTATACCGGTGCCTGATGGCTGTTACTTGTTTTACGTTATTACTTGATATGGTTTGTGCAGCCGTAATTACTTCACCATCTCCGCCTTGGCGGCTCATATCAATAATTACGAATTGAAGGGAGGCAATATCACCAATAAAAAATAAGTAGTATTTATTAAGGTTACCCGGCATTGGCGTAATCACCACATCTCCAGTTGGTGATGCAGATGGAATATTGCCATTTACCATAAGGCTGTGTTTATGGTTCCATACGTTAACGCCATCGGTGTAAAATAATAATTTTCCTGTGATTGGGTCAGATATAGACGCTGTTTTTCCGTATGTATTTTGTTGGTTATCAAATTTAGGTTGTGCTACACTTGTTTCAAAATTTATGGCTGCGTAGCGACCAAAGTACCAGTTGTATTCGCTTTTTTGAGCATAGACGTGCTGTATTAACCCCAGCAGACAAAACAGAAATATCCTTTTCATACTCATTTATGCAATTTTAGACTAAGTTTCGTAAATTTAGTTGCTTTGACTGATGAAGTATTTATTTTGGAGTTAGCAAGAGTGGACATAAATTCGAGTATTATTAGTTGTTTTGAAACAGCGGAAAAAATGTGGAAAACAAACTTGTAAATGCATCTTAGTAAGTTAGGTTAACAAGCTATTTGAGCGTATATTTACGCATTAATTGTAAGTAGATATTTATGTCAGATAGTTCAATGGAAAACAAAGGAAATTACGGTGCCGATAATATTCAGGTGCTTGAGGGATTGGAAGCTGTAAGGAAACGTCCTGCAATGTATATTGGTGATGTTGGAACAAGGGGGTTACACCATTTGGTTTATGAGGTTGTAGACAACTCAATTGATGAGGCTTTAGCAGGTCACTGTAAAAACATTCACATTACTATTCACACAAATAATGCAATTAGTGTTTTAGATGACGGCCGTGGTATCCCTACAGGCATGCACACTAAAG
>JBFYQC010000089.1:0-8447 GCA_041302975.1 Bacteroidota bacterium | reverse complement strand
GTACTTAACACAAATGGAACAAGATGAAGGAAACACATTTTTCAAATCAATTGCAATAAATATAAAATTAATGGTTTAAAATTGTTCTCGTTTCTGTAATATTCTGTTAATACTAGATTTTTTTGTTAAAATAGCATATCAAATTTAAAATGCTCAAAATAAAATATATACTAACGTTACCCTTTTTTCTTATAATCGGAGTTTCGAAAGCGCAAACACCATCATATAAGGCAATGATGAATGACTTGTCGGTAAATTTTTATACGGTTTGTGATTCAGCTGATGCGTATTTTGAAACCCGAGATAAGGGTAAAGGAAGCGGATACAAGCCGTATTTGCGTTGGAAAAATAGCAACGAAGCACTTTATTATCCCTCGGGAAATAGATTAGTAGATCATTACATGCCATACCGCGAGTACGAGCGTATAAAAAATAGTGAGCCTAAAGGTGCATATAAAAATTTATTTCAAACAGGCGGTTGGCGAAGTTTAGGGCCGGATACTATTGATAATATAACAGGGCATTATGCCGCAGGTTTAGGCCGTGTAGAATATGTACAAGTAAATAAATCCAACGCACAACAAATTTATTTGGGCTCGCGTAGCGGTGGCCTATGGCGTACCAGCAATGGTGGCTTAACTTGGAGTCATAATACCGATTTTTTGCCTGCATCTGGAGTAAATGCTATTGCAGCATCTCCTAGTTATTTCGATTCTGTTTTAATTAATGTACAAACAGGTGAGCAAGGTATTTCGTTTGGTATATATCGCTCGGTAAATGGTGGACAAACGTTTACCCAAACCGCCTTTAATCCTGCCAGCTTAGGCTTTGGTGGTTTAGGTAGTAACTTTAGAATTTATGTAATCAAGTATCATCCTCGTGTACCTAATCTTGTATTTGTAGGAACAGACCGTGGTATTTTTCGCTCAACAAATAACCTACAAACCTGGACGCGTTTAAATAATTCATGGAGTGTAGCTGATATTGAATTTCATCCTACAAACGATAATATTATATACGTGCATGAAAACTATTATTGGGGAACTAATAAGAATAAAATTTTCAAATCAACCAACCAAGGGGTGAGTTACACCGGTATGGTTGATTTAGTAGGCAATGCCAACTCACGTTTGAAAATATCGGTATCACCTGTGTGTCCTACTTGCGTTTTTGTTACTTCAGGTACAGGTATTTGGAAATCGTATGATGAGGGGCTAACTTATATTACAACATTAAATCCCGCGCCAAGTGGGGTAAGTTTAAATCAATGTAGGCCTAATGATTTAGATACTAACAAATTTGTAAGTGGATATTTAGATATGTTTAAGAGTGCAGATGGAGGTTTAACCTTTGCACAATGTGCGTGGTGGTCGTTAGGCAGTGCACAACATGGTACAGGTAATTTTATGCAAAATTATGCAGCAAGTAATAACTATGTGCATGCCGATAATAATTATTTGGATTGTGTGAATGGTGTTTTTTACACCTGTACCGATGGCTTTTTATGCAAGTCGTCCGATAATGGATTAACATGGCAAAGACTCAGTTTATCAGTTGGTATTCGTGAAAACTACAACTTGGGAGTATCACAATCAAATCATAAATTAACTATTTGTGGATCTCAAGATAATGGAACAAGTATAAAACACGATACTGGATGGATTGAATTTTATGGTGCAGATGGAATGGAAGGAATTATACATCCACTTAATGAGAATTATATGATTGGAAGTACTCAAAATGGAGGTAGGATAAGAACACTTAATGGCGGATTAACCAACAGTGGAGTTGCTCCAACTGGCCAAACTGGTTCTTGGATTGCACCAATGGTTTACGACCCCAATAATCATTTAACAGTATATTCGTTTGCAACCCAGGTAAGTAAAAGCACTGATTTTGCAAGTAGTTGGACGACTTTAGGTTCACCTACTACATTTACATCAGCTATCGGTTTTGCTACAATTGCTGAAAACAACAGCAATATTATGGTAATTACAAAAGATGATTTAATTGAACTTTCAACCAATGGTGGAGTTACATTTACAAGTATTAAAAACAACTTACCTACATTAAGTATTTCTGATGTGGTGTTTCATCCTAAAAACGATTCTATAATAGTTGTTACTTACAGAAACTACCAAAATAATGGGCAAAAAATCTTTATCACCTACAATCAAGGTGCTACTTGGAATAATATAACTCATAACTTAGGTAACATGCCAATTAACTGCGTTATAATTGATCATACCAATGCATCAACCATATATGTTGGAGCAGAGGTTGGTATTTATCAAAAAGCCTTGAGTGGTAATACTTGGCAATTATACAATACAAATTTACCTAATGTGGTGGTAAAAGAAATGGATATTAACTATGCTTCAAACACACTTAAAGCAGCAACATGGGGTCGTGGTTTATGGGAGTATACGCTTGTAGGCCGAACAACTTATCCCGCAATAGTTAAAACGTCTGTAACAACAGCCCCTTCATTTACAACACCAAAAGCTACCATACCACAGTTTGTTACATCAACTGTAAGCTACTCGGGCACACTTACCAGTGTATTCGTAAAGTGGGCTTACAACACACCAAATTTCACAAATGCTGCTGTTATTCCTATGGTACTTGTTTCGGGCTCAATCTGGAAAACAACAGTATCCTTGCCAAACGATTCGGTAGGAAAGAAAATATTTTTTAAAGTATACGCGGTTGGTAATGCCAACGATACAACCGAAACCTATAAGTTTATGTACGAATTAAAACCTTATGAGTATTGTGTGGCAAGTGGCGAAAATACTAATGGGGCTTTGCACATGAATTCTTTTAGCTGTGCTAATGTAACTAATTCGGGAACTGGTTATGGTGCATATACCAACTATGCCAATTTACCTATTACACTTTATGCCGATTCTACATATACAGCAATTGGTAATTTTAACACCAATTGGGGTTCAAACGATTTTGTAGTTTGGATTGATTATAATAAGGATGCTGAGTTTACGAATAATGAGCGTGTAGTTTATGATGTGAATACGGGGAACTTAGGGCAAGGTACATTTACCGTGCCTAACAACATAGTTGCTGATACTGTGAAAATGCGTGTTAGACTAGGTTATTGGACTGGTTTTGATAATCCATGCGGAACAACATTAGGTGAAGTGGAAGATTATGTCGTACACCTAAAAAAAATATCGAATCCACTACCAGTGAAATTATTATCGTTTACAGGTAATACTACTGACTTGGGAAATGTTTTAACTTGGAGCACAGCTTCTGAGATTAACAGTAACTATTTTGAAGTACAAAAAAGTACAGATGGTATTTTATTTAATCAAATAGGACAAGTTAAGGCTTCAGTAAACTCTAAAATAACACAACATTACCGTTTCATAGATAAAAATATACAATCACCTTTAAACTATTACAGACTGAAGCAAGTAGATTTAAATAATGACTACGAAAACTCAGCGGTTATAACCATACAACAATCTCAAATCGATGAAGTATATATATTCCCTAATCCTGTTGAAGAAACGCTACATTTAAGTAAGGCGGCCAAAGCAATAAGCGAATACAAAATTATAAATCAACTTGGGCAACAAGTACAAAGTGGTTACTTAAACGAAGTACACGAAATTGATGTAAAGCAATTGAAACCGGGGAATTATATTTTACTATCAGGGAATAACCCTATCAAATTTTTTAAACTAATACCCTAATTGGAATATCATTCAAATAGGATTATCAATAAACTGTAATCCTATCTCACAAAACATGATTGACTTCGCCCACGCAGATAGCCAAATACTATATGTTACCAACTTTAAGGAGTTGGTAGCTACACCTTTTATGGGTAAAATCAATGCACTGTTTTGGGAGCGAAAACTAAACGGAGATTTCTCAGAAATTGTAGTAAAAATAAAGCCCGAAGAAAACATTACTTCTGTTGAACCGGATGAACTGCTTGCACTGGAATTAAGCGAACAAGGTAACATAGCCCGCCAAACTATTTTAGCCGATTGGGAATTACTAAAAGCACATGGTGCACAACCCACCCTAAATATAATTGCATACTACGATAGAGATAATAGTGAAACAATTTTACCAACCGATGTGTATTCGTTTCATATAGATCGTTCGCCTATACCTACTGATACTTTTTTGTGCACTTACCTTGGCGAACCAAGCGAGATTTTACCTAATGCACAAGCCGAACAAAAAATATTGATACCAGAAATTCGAGAGCAATTGTTAAAAGAATATTGTGGACCAGAAGATCATTTTGAAGCGTATTTAACTGAACATTTTTACGACTTGCATTATCAAGCCAAACCTTATGCACAAACAATAAAATTGGGACTTGGGCATTTGTGTCGCTTAGCCGTTGATTATCCCAAAAGTGAAGTTCAGGCATGCGTGCATCGCGCACCACAAGAAAAAAACGGACAGTACAGGTTGTTGCTTATTTGTTAAGTTTAGTGCTAATACAATTTCAAGCCATCACTATCTAACAGTTCCACAAACTTTTTCATTTTCTTTTGTATCACCCTAAAATGATGTGCCTCTTCGGCTGTTACCAAACTAATGGCAGTACCTGCCTGTTGTGCCCTGCCCGTGCGACCAATGCGGTGTATGTAATCTTTAGGTGAACGCGGTAACTCGTAATTGATGACATAGGGCAAAAACGGAATATCGATTCCACGGCCCATTAAATCAGTGGCTACTAAAACTTGCACCACACCATTTTTAAATTTTAGCAAAGCTTGCTCACGTGCCCCTTGACTTTTTTTGCTATGCATGGCCACTGCTTTTATTCCGTTGGCATTTAATTTATCGGTCACGGTATCAGCCTTGTGCACAGATGAGGTAAATACCAACACTTGTTCTATGTTTTGTTGCTTAATTAAATAGCGCAACAGCGGTCCTTTACGATCGTCTTCTACCCCATAAGCCACTTGTATAATCAGGTCAATATTTTCGGTTTCTGCTTCAACTTCAACCGTAACAGGGTTATTTAATAACACATCTTTTATACTACTTAAATCAGTACTTAAAGTGGCCGAAAAAAGTAAATTTTGACGTTTAACTGGCAAGAAACCCATCACTTTGGTCATCTCCTCTTTAAAACCAAGGTTCAACATTTTATCAGCTTCATCAAGCACCAACACATCAACCTCACTCAAAAACACCGCTTTTTTTTCTACCAACTCCAACAACCGTCCAGGGGTAGCTACTAGAATTTCTACCTTATTCATGTCCATCATTTGTGGGTTGATAGAAGCACCACCATAAACTGCTAATGTTTTAATGGGTTGCTCTAATCTATCGCTAAACGATTTATATACTTTTTGTACCTGTATAGCCAACTCGCGTGTAGGCACCAACACCAATGTATTAATGTGCCTATTTTGAGCCAAAGGTTTACTCTGCAATAATTGCAACGTAGGCAAAACATAACTGGCCGTTTTGCCCGATCCTGTTTGCGCTATGCCCAACACATCTTTACCTGCTAAAATTACGGGTATGGCTTCAGATTGTATGGGATATGGGGTGGTATAGAATTGTTTTTCTAAGGCGTAAAGTAAATCGCGGTTTAAACCAAGCGCTGCAAACGACATATAATAAAAATAGAGTTGAGCAGCAAAGATAGTTGAACTTATGGGTTTAGCTATTTTGGTTGATTAACACGCTTTAATTTCTAGTTCAACTTAAACAAATTAATCATTAACCTAAAACGTTCGGTAGGTGTGGTAGCCAAACGTTTTTCTAGTCGCTCTTTTTCGGTTGTTAATATGCGTTTAGTTGTTTTTTGCGCGATTACGAATTTAGCTAAAATTAGAATATTACCGCATATTTGTATCATGCACATCAGTAACCGAGAACTATTTTTACAGCACCAGGCACAAACCACACGTTTTCCGTTGTTGCTTGAGTTTGAAAGAGCGGAAGGAATTTACCTGTACGATAAAAACAATAAACCCTTTATTGATTTAATATCGGGTATTAGTGTAAGCAGTTTGGGGCACGGAAATACACACGTAAATCAAGCCTTAAAAAACCAAATTGATAAATACATGCACCTGATGGTGTATGGCGAATATGTGCAAGCACCGCAAGTGCAGTTGGCGCAAAAATTAACCTCGCTCCTACCCGATTCGTTAAACAGTGTATACTTTGTAAACTCGGGTGCCGAGGCTACTGATGGCGCTTTAAAACTTGCAAAACGTGTAACCAAACGCAGCGAAATTATTGCGTTTAAACAGGCTTATCATGGCAGTACACATGCCGCCTTAAGTTTAAACAGTGAAGAAGCATATAAAAATGCGTTTCGTCCGCTGTTGCCAGATGTACGTTTTTTAACCAATGGGAATATAGAGGAGTTAGAAAACATTACGTATAAAACTGCTTGTGTAATTATTGAAGTGGTGCGTGGTGAAGCTGGTTATTTACCAACTGACGAAAACTTTTTAAAAGCCTTGCGCAATAAATGCAACGAGCATTGTGTGTTGCTTATTTTTGATGAGATACAAACAGGCATGGGTCGTACTGGTAAAATGTTTGCTTTTGAACACAGTGGCGTATTGCCTGATATTTTATTGCTAGGAAAAGCCATTGGTGCTGGCATGCCTATGGGTGCATTTGTAACCTCCCATAACATGATGATGACTTTGGCTGAAAATCCGATACTAGGACATATCACCACCTTTGGCGGACATCCGGTAATATGTGCAGGTGCACTTGCCGGTATTGAGGAATTAACCACACATAGTTGGATAAGTGAAGTAGCCGAAAAGGAACAATTGTTCCGTTCGCTGCTGGTTCATCCGGCCATAAAAAAAATAAACGGCAAAGGTTTGATGTTGGCCCTAGAGCTAGAGAGCTTTGAGTTTAACAAACAGGTTATTGATGGATGTATTGCGGACGGACTAATTACCGATTGGTTTTTATTTGCAACAAACAGCATGCGTATAGCACCACCACTGATTATTACACGGCAAGAAATAAGCATTGCATGTGAAATAATTATTAAAAATTTAAATAAGTTTGGATAAGGATTAAACCTTTGTTTACTTACATCATCAAAACTCGCAAACACAAACTAACTATCATGAAAAATTTAACATTAACAAGTATTTCATTTTTACTTGCTGTGGCATTGGTTACTACATCATGCCGTAAAAATGATGATGATGCAAATGACTTGGAAACACAGTCGTCTACAGATAGCTATTTAATGGATGCAAATATTAACGATGCCATTAAAGAAGTAGATTGGGCTGCCAGTGAGAATAGTTTAGGCAAAGCCGGACCAACCGTTACGTTTGACACCATCTCATCACCCAAAAGAATGGTTATTGATTATGGCAACGGCACCTTGTGTGTTGATGGTAAGCTAAGAGCTGGTAGATTACTTGTAAGTTTTACAGGCAGATACAGAGAAGCAGGCACAGTAATTACCATTGCACCAGATTCGTTTTACCAAAACGGCAATAAATTAGAAGGTATTAAAACCATTACCAATAATGGCCGCAACAGCCGCAACAACCTAAATTACACCATTGAGGTAAACAATGCCAAACTAACTACTGTTGATGGCAAAGTACGTAGCTGGACATCAACCAGGAACAGAGAGTGGATTGGCGGAGAAAACACCAAAATTTTTAATGATGATGTGTATCAAATTACAGGAACGGCTAATGGGGTGAGTGTAAATAATGTTTCATTTACTGTAAACATATTACAACCATTACAAATTGATTTTAGCTGCCAATACCGCATTACTGCCGGTGAGGTTGAAATTAAACCACAAAACAAATTAACCCGCACCATCAATTACGGATCGGACACGTGCGTTAATAATTACACGGTTAAAATTGGGAACCGTAATTTCACGGTATACAGATAATAGTAAGTTACAATAAATTTTAGTTCAGAAATGTTCGGTTTCAGTTTAGGCTGAACTGAACATTTTTTTTAGAATGTTAATTCCAAGAAATATCCTCGGGCGAATTGGCCATGTATGCAAAATCTTCACCTAACAGCTTAACAACATTACCCCACATATTTTCCATGTCATCATCGAAAATTATCAACTCATCAGCCAATGCAACCCACCAAGTCTTTTCTTCTATTTCTTCATTTATTTGATTGGGTTCCCAACCACTGTATCCAAGGAAAAATCTAAAATCATTAACCTCAGCTTTTCCAGTTTCAATCAAATCGCTGATGTAACTGATATCCCCTCCCCAATATATATTAGGCAGTATTTCCATGCTGCCGGGTATATCATCTCCATGTTTATGAATAAAATGCAACGAGTTTGGTTCTAATGGGCCGCCATAAAATACGGGAAACTCATACTGCAATAAATCCGGCACAATCTCACCCGTTAACATGTCCAACGGTTTGTTTAGTATAAATCCAATAGCGCCAAAATCAGTATGTTC
>JBFYQC010000088.1:0-28163 GCA_041302975.1 Bacteroidota bacterium | reverse complement strand
CTGCTGCACCTTACAAGCAAGTATCACCAGTTTTTAATGCAGATAGTGCGTATTATTTTGTTGAAAAACAAGTTTCATTCGGCCCTCGAGTAACCAATAGCGAGCCTCATAAAAAGTGTGGCGATTGGATGGTAAGTGAGTTAAAAAAATATGCGGATCATGTAATTGAACAAAAGGCATCAATTACTAATTTTGATAACAAGAAGTTAAACGTAAGGAACATTATAGCCGAAATCAATCCACAAGCACAAACAAGAATTTTGTTATGTGCACATTGGGATAGCCGCCCTTATGCCGACCAAGATACTAAAGATACGGACAAGCCTATTTTAGGAGCAAACGATGGTGCAAGTGGGGTGGGTGTGTTGATGCAAATTGCCAAAACGTTAAAACAAATTCCGCCAACAGTAGGGGTTGATATTGTTTTGTTTGATGCCGAAGATTTAGGCAAACCGGAATACGATAACAGCTATTGTTTAGGTTCTCAATATTGGAGTGCAAACTTACACAAGCCGGGCTATAAAGCTAACTTTGGAATTTTATTAGATATGGTTGGCGCTCCTGATGCAAAATTTGCTTGGGAGCAAGTTTCTATTGAATCCGCTCAGCCTGTATTGCAAACTGTGTGGCAAACAGGTCATAACTTAGGTTTTAGCAATTACTTCATGTACTATCAAAAGTCTGGTATTATTGATGATCACTACTACGTGAACAAAATCGCTAAAATCCCAACTATAGATATTATTCATTATGATGCAGCCTCGCGCACAGGCTTTCCTAATCATTGGCATACTCACAGCGATAACATGAGTGCCATCGACAAAAATACATTAAAGGCAGTAGGGCAAACTTTATTGGAAGTTATTTATACCACCAAGTGATAATATATAGCTGCTTCACAACGATTAATGTTGAATTAAATTTGCCCTTAATTAATGTAATATTTTGTCGCTAAATACCATTCGCATATACACTGATGGGAGTTGCCATACACAGTTAAAATGTGGTGCTTGGGCTGCTATTATCCTAAACAATAATAATGAATATATACTTAACGGGACGGCCAAAAATACCACACATAACAGAATGGAGCTACAGGCAATCATTAATGCTGTTGAATATCTTAGTCTTAATTCAATTGGTTTTGATAACATTGAAGTATTTACAGATAGCCAATACGCAGTAAACTTAATAACAAGAAAACACCGAATTTTAGGAAATAATTACCTCACAAAAAAAGGCAGTATATTACAAAACACCGATCTACTAATGGTTTTGTTTAACCTCTTTGAAATGATGCCTTTAAAACTAATAAAGGTTGCTGCTCATCAGCCCATAAATAGTAATAACAACCAAAACCGCAAGGTAGATTTGATGGTGCGTGCATTAATGAGAGAAACTGTACTAAATGCTTAAATTTTTGTAGTTGATGTTATTGTGTATTTTTTCCAATAACGTTTTCCATAACCACAAAAAATTTCTTCCCCACTTTTAATAATTTTATTGGCTATAATACAAACGTTATCATTTTCATCTAATGCTATTCTGCTGTTGTTCTTAAATCTCGAGGTTCCAAGCCCCATTGCATCATTTGCATATTTGGCAAAGCAATCAGTTTTATTAGAGTCCATAATACTGCCGTCTAGCATGGCTATAAAATACTGGTCGTTTCCTTTTTTAGCTCGTTTTTTAGCTATTTCATTGGTAAGTCTCTCGCCCCTAAAAGTTGCTATTATTTCGTCTTTATAAATATTAATAGCAGTATATAATCCATTTCCCGCATTTTCCAATTGCGAAATTGCCATATATAAATAAAGCTTTTCCGGTGCTTGTATTGCGTTACTATCAGTAGATTTTTTCATGTATGTGTAATTAACGGATATTTCTCCAGTTTACAAGCAACTTTGTTTGTGTCATGTTCAAGCTACTGCTTTTAATGGTTTGCCTTGCTTAAATTAATTAAAATATTCTTGAGGTAAATCGGTTTGTCAGGATTTAATCCATTTGAGGTTGAGTAAAATAATTAAAATAACACATCAACTATAATTAAGCATTCGTAACCTTAATTTCATGCACGCAACTCATGTTGAGTTTCATAAAATATTATAAACAGAAACAATTAAATATGCTTAAGGATAGGCTGCGTTGAGGCTAATTTAATGGGTGATGGTTACACCTGTAATTTATTTAAGCCATGAACCGCTTTTGCAATTTGATCAATTAGTTCAGGCTCTTTTTCAAATGCGTTACCAACTACCACCACATCAGCTCCTGCATTACAAGCAGCAATGGCACCTTCAGGCGTTTTAATACCACCGCCAATAAATATCGGACCGTTTACACTTTCGCGCACTGCGCTAATTATTTTGGTTGATATTGGATGTTGTGCTCCGCTACCTGCATCCATGTATGTAACTTGCAAGCCTAACATTTCGCCTGCCATGGCTGTACATGCGGCAATGCTATGTTTTTCGGCAGGTATGGGTGTAGTATTACTCATGTAACTTACCGAAGTTATATTACCTCCATCAATAAGCATATATCCGGTAGGAATAATTTCTAAACCACTTTGTTTAAGCATTGGTGCTGCCAATACATGTTTACCAATCAATAAATCAGGGTTACGCCCGCTAATTAACGACAACAATAAAATAGCATCTGCATCTTTACTTACCTGCATAATGTTACCAGGAAATAACACCACAGGAATTTTGGTATGCTGTTTAATGATTTGAATACACTTATCAAAAAAACCATTGGTAATTAAACTTCCGCCAACTAAAATAAAATCAATGTACGCGTCATTACTGCGTTCGCAAATATTAATCAGCTGCGATTCGTTTTCAATACTATCAGGGTCTATCAAAACAGCCAAATGTTTTTGATTATTGGCTATGTTGTTTTTAAGTGTATGTTGTACCAGGTTTTTCAAACTATTAATTACTTGTATACTTTATGGCATTTGGGCATCCTTACAAATAAAGCACTTTTTACTAAATTGTTGCGCTTAATTCTTGTTTTTAGTGCGATATAACCAACTTACAGCTTGCAAACGCCTATTGTATAAGGGTATTACGATTTTGTTATTTCTGTAAGTGCCTCACTGTCTATTTTAAACAACAAATTAGCTCATTTATAGGGAATTAAGCGCGCAAGCAAAATCAATAAAATCGCTTTATTTGGTGTTAATAATTTGGTTATGCACATACCTTAACCCTTACGTAGTATGCCTGTGGAATGTTGGCAAAATTGTGCGTGTGGAAAATGCAGTTTGATTGGAAACTTATTCTAGAGCATTTTTGATGAAAAACCCCGTAAAAAAACGGAGTTGTTTTTTTAAAACTTATAAACCTAAAAATTTGTTCCAATAATATGAGCACCAAATCATCTAAAAAAACTGAGCAAAGAGGCCTTCGCGTGGATCGCTTCTTTACTAAGGATGGTGTAAGCGCATTCGACTTGTTTGAATACGACAGCCGCACCTCTGTAATTAAAAATCCAAACGGAGAAAAAGTATTTGAGCTAAACAATGTAGAGGTTCCGAAATTTTGGAGCCAGGTAGCTACCGATGTTTTAGCACAAAAGTATTTCCGTAAAGCAGGCGTTCCAATGCCTGATGGTACTACTGGAAGTGAAAACTCGATTAAGCAAGTTGCACATCGTATGGCACATTGCTGGAAATCGTGGGGTGAACAATACGGTTACTTTGCTTCTGCAGATGATGCAAATAAATTTTACGATGAGTTGGTATTTATGATTATCGGTCAATATGCTGCACCAAACTCACCTCAATGGTTTAATACGGGTTTGCACAGTTCATATGGTATTACGGGTAAACCACAAGGTCACTATTTCGTAAATCCAACTACTGGTAAATTAGAAAGATCAACTTCAGCATATGAGCGTCCACAGCCCCACGCGTGTTTCATATTGTCTGTTGATGATGATTTGGTAAATGAAGGTGGTATTATGGACCTTTGGGTACGTGAAGCACGTATTTTCAAATATGGTTCGGGTGTTGGAACAAACTTTAGCCGTGTACGTGGTGCAGGCGAAAAACTTTCGGGTGGTGGAACCTCATCTGGTTTAATGAGTTTCTTGAAAATTGGTGATCGTGCTGCAGGTGCAATTAAATCTGGAGGAACAACCAGACGTGCTGCTAAAATGGTGTGCCTTGATTTAGATCATCCGGAGATTGTTGAATTTATTAACTGGAAAAAACACGAAGAGAAAAAAGTTGCAGCTTTAATTGCTGCTGGATATCCAAGCGATTACGAAGGTGAAGCTTATGCTACTGTTTCGGGGCAAAACTCAAACAACTCAGTTCGTATTCCGCATGCATTTTTTAAAGCATTAGAGGAAGGCAAAAACTGGGATTTAGTTGGCCGTGCAAAAGGTAACGTGATGAAATCAATTCCTGCTAAAGAATTGTGGGATATGATTGGCGATGCTGCTTGGGCTTGTGCTGATCCTGGTGTACAATACGATTCAACCATTAACGAGTGGCATACTTGCCCTGAGGGCGGAAGAATCAATGCATCTAACCCTTGCTCAGAGTACATGTTCTTGGATAACACCGCATGTAACTTAGCCTCATTAAACTTAATGCGTTTCTTCAATCCAGAAACTTGTGAGTTTGATGTAAAAGGTATTGAACATGCTTCACGCATCTGGACCATTGTATTAGAAGTTTCGGTGTTAATGGCACAATTCCCATCACAAGAAGTAGCTCAATTGTCATACGAATACCGCACCTTAGGTTTAGGTTATGCTAACTTAGGCACTGCTTTAATGGTAGCAGGTATTCCTTACGATTCACCTAAAGCATTTGCTATTTGTGGTGCTATTACTGCAATCTTAACCGGTACGGCTTACAGCACTTCAGCAGAAATGGCGGCTCATTTAGGCGCATTCCCTAAATACGAAGAAAACAAAAAACACATGTTACGTGTAATGCGTAACCACCGCTATGCTGCATATAACGCAACAGATGCATACGAAGAATTAACGATTAAACCGGTAGGTATTGATCCTAAATATTGCCCTGATTACTTATTAAGTGCTGCTTGCACTTCGTGGGATAACGCAGTACAATTAGGAGAAAAACATGGTTATCGTAATGCACAAACTACCGTAATTGCGCCAACCGGAACAATTGGTTTAGTAATGGATTGCGATACTACTGGTATTGAGCCTGATTTTGCCTTGGTTAAATTCAAAAAATTATCAGGTGGTGGATACTTTAAAATCATCAACCAATCAGTTCCTGCATCATTAAAACATTTAGGCTACACTGCCGAAGAAAGTGATGCAATTATTAAATATGCAATTGGTCATGCTACCCTAAGCGGTGCACCATACATTAATCCAGAAAGTTTAGCTTTCCGTGGATTTACAGCTGAAGAAATTGCTAAATTGGATAAAGCAGCTTCGGGTGCATTTGAAATTAGTTTTGCCTTTAACCACTGGACATTAGGCGAAGAGTGTATGCAACGTTTAGGCTTTACTGCTGAAGAATACAACAGCCCTAAATTTAACTTGTTGCGTAAATTAGGATTTACCCGTGCCGAAATTGAAGAAGCAAACAACTATGTGTGCGGAACCATGACGGTAGAAGGAGCTCCTGCTTTAAAAGATGAACATTTAGCGGTGTTTGATTGCGCTAATAAATGCGGAAATATTGGTGAGCGTTACATTGCTGCTACTGGCCACATCCGCATGATGGCTGCTGCACAACCGTTCTTATCAGGTGCTATTTCAAAAACCATCAACTTGCCTAACGAGGCTTCTGTTGATAATATTAAAGAATGCTACCATTTGAGCTGGAGCATGGGCTTAAAAGCTAATGCACTTTACCGCGATGGTTGCAAATTATCTCAACCACTTAGCAACAAATCTGATGTTAAGGAAGAAGAGGAAGTACAAGAAGCAGTTGAATCTGTTTTAGGTGCTGATGCAAATAAACCTGTTGGTGAGTTGACTCCTGAGCAAGTTTTAGATGCTGCTACTGCTATTTTAAACCGCAGTCATGATACTGAGTTTAAACGTAAGTTAGCGCGCATTGTAGAGCGCAAGCAATTGCCTGGTAAACGTACCGGCTTTACACAAAAAGCAAGCGTAGGCGGACAAACCATTTTCGTTCGCACAGGTGAATACGAAGATGGAACGTTAGGTGAAATTTTTGTTGACTTACATAAAGAAGGTGCAACATTGCGTTCGTTAATGAACTGCTTCTCTATTGCAGTATCGTTAGGTTTACAATACGGTGTGCCTTTAGAAGAGTACGTTGATAAATTTACCTTCACCCGTTTTGAACCTGCAGGTATGGTAACTGGTCATGGTAATATCAAAAATGCCACTTCAATTATCGATTACATGTTCCGCATGTTAGGGTTTGAATACTTAGGTCGTGAAGATTTTATTCAGGTACCTGCAACTGATGAGCAACGTTCTCACTTAGCGGTTAATCAAAAACACAATTTGCCTACAGCCAATGTACAAAATGTTGTAATTAACCCGGTAAGTGCACCCGCTGCGGCACCTGCACCCATTGGTTTTATGAAACCAACTCCTGTAGCTGAGCCAACCAGCAGTGCTCCTGAAGCAAGTGCAACAACTGTTGATCAAACACAAGCCTACTTAAAGAGCTTTGGCGATAGCCCGGCTTGCCCAAGTTGTGGTAGTTTAACCATACGCAGCGGTGCTTGCTACAAATGCATGAACTGCGGTACACAAACAGGTTGCAGTTAATCGATAAATTTTAAAATCACACTTTATACTAAATCCCTCATCGAGTAATATCGGTGGGGGATTTTTTATGTAACGATTGCCCATAAAAAAATCCCCGCTTCTTTCGAAACGGGGATTTTTTAGGTATAGATTTTTAAAATCTTAGTTAGCTTTTAAACCCAATGCTTCAATCATGGTAGCACCAATTTCAGCAGGTGATTCTACAACATGTAAACCACACTCGCGCATAATGGCCATTTTAGCTGCAGCTGTATCATCATGTCCGCCAACAATTGCACCAGCATGACCCATTCTGCGGCCCGGAGGCGCTGTTTGTCCGGCAATAAAGCCTACTACTGGTTTTTGGTTTCCGTTTGCTTTAATCCAACGTGCAGCATCTGCTTCGTAGCTACCACCAATTTCACCAATCATAATAATGGCATCGGTTTCAGGGTCGTTCATTAATAATTCTACTGCATCTTTAGTAGGTGTTCCAATAATTGGATCTCCACCAATACCAATAGCTGTAGAAATACCTAAACCTGCTTTTACCACTTGGTCGGCAGCTTCGTAAGTTAAAGTTCCTGATTTTGATACGATACCAATACGGCCTGTTTTAAATACAAAACCTGGCATAATACCAACCTTAGCTTGGCCTGGAGTAATTACACCTGGGCAGTTAGGGCCAATTAAACGGCAATCTTTTCCTTTAATGTATTCTTTTACCGGAATCATGTCTTTTACCGGAATACCTTCTGTTATGCAAATAATTACTTTAATTCCTGCATCAGCTGCTTCCATAATCGCATCCGCAGCAAATGCTGGTGGAACGAAAATTATAGATGTATTGGCTTGTGCTTGATCAACCGCATCTTTAACGGTGTTAAATACAGGACGATCTAAGTGTGTTTGCCCACCTTTACCGGGTGTAACACCACCAACTACGTTTGTACCATACTCAATCATTTGCTGAGCATGAAATGTGCCTTCACTACCTGTAAAGCCTTGCACAATAACCCTTGAATTTTTGTCGACTAAAACTGCCATGGTATATTTAAATCTTATTTTTTATTAATACTTAACGAGGCGCAAATATGCGTTTTTTTCAGCAAAAACCACTATCATATTTAATGTTTTGGCAATTAGCGGTTTACCTGCGTTTTATCCAAAATAGTGCACTTATCAATACCACTAGGGCTGTAATACTTATCAGGGTTACCATTTTTACGTTTGCTGATAATTCGTATCCGGCCGATTTCTCTACCGATTCAACATCTTTATCCTTGCCTAAAGCTTTTATTAAACGTTCGTTTTCGGCTTTTTCGGCTTCGTATTGTGCTTCAATGTCTTCAAGTTTTTGGCGGGTTTCTTCACTGTATAGGCTATCGCTGTATACGGTGTAAAGTTTAAAATAAACCAAAGCTTCTTTGTAGTTACCTAGTTTATCTTCCAACTTGGCTAACAAATCATATGAGTTAACCATATCAATTTTATCGTCTTGTTCTTGTGCTGACTTTAAGGCACGTTGTACATATTTTTTTGCTGCAAAAAACATGTTTAGATTAAAGTAGCAATAAGCGATATTGTTACAAGTAATAGTTTGTGCTTGTTTATCATTCAAATTTTCGTCTATTGACAACGATTGGTGGTAATATTTTAAAGCGGTCTTGTAATCTTTTTCTTCAAAATGTACCAAGCCAATATTGTTAATGGCCGATGATTCGCCTTTAATATCACCTGAACTTACATAAGTTTCCAAGGCTTCGTTATAGTGCCTTAGTGCATCATCATTAATGCCTAAAATATGGTAAATGTTACCAATATTATTTAATGCATCGGCCATGCTTTTTTTATCTCCAATATCTTTAAAGGTATGGTATGATTGCTCAAAATATTCCAGTGCCTTGCTGTAGTTTTTTTGCTCTTGATTAATTACACCAATATTATTCAAGGTAATGGCTTCGCCTCTGCGGTCGTTTATTTGACGTGATATGGTTAAAGATTGTATAAAGCTGGATAGTGCCTTAGTTAGTTTCCCTTGCAAAAAGTGTAAGCTGGCCAAACTATTTAGGGTGGCGGCTATGCCTTTTTGGTTTCCAATTTTTTGATGTTGCACGTAAGCCCAAACATAACAGGCCCTTGCTTGTGCGTTGTCGCCTATGTTTTTAAAGTAGTTTCCACGATTGGCGTAAGCAAAACCTAACCCGCGTGTGTAGTTTATTTTTTTCGATTTGGTTATGGCCGTATCTGCGTACAAAAAAGTTTTTTCAATGTCAATGTTTTTGTACTCATAAGATAATTCGTTGTACACATCAACTAATGCTGTATCTTTTGATGACTTGATGGCCAGTATTAAACTGTCGATGGTTCTTTGCTTTTGCGCAAAAACAACGGTAGACATAAGCCCGATACAAAACAGTATAAGTAAACTAAAGCGTAGCATGGTTTGGGGCAAATTGAAGTTCATACAGTTTTTTATAAAAGCCATTAAGGTTTAATAATTCTTTGTGTGAGCCTCTTTCAACAATCATGCCTTTATCCAACACTATAATTTCATTAGCATGTTGTATGGTTGATAAACGGTGCGCTATAACAATTGATGTTCGGCCTTTCATCATTATTTCTATGGCATGTTGAATCACCTCTTCAGTTTCATTATCAACTGATGAGGTTGCTTCATCTAAAATAAGCACAGATGGATTGATCACCATGGCACGCACAAATGAAATAAGTTGTCGCTGACCTACAGATAAACTGGCACCTCGCTCTTGCACATTTTGGTTATATCCATCAGGTAAGCGCGATATAAAATCGTGTGCTCCCAAGAGTTTTGCAGTTGCAATTACTTGTTCGTTTGTAATGTGTTTGTTATTTAGTTTGATGTTATCCATTATACTTCCACTAAACAAAAATACATCTTGTAAAACCACAGCAATTTGCGAACGAAAATGTTTAATGTCAAGGTCATGAAGATTAATTCCATCTATTAAAATTTCACCCTTTTCGATTTCGTAAAACCTATTTAATAAATTAATGATAGATGATTTTCCTGCACCTGTTGCTCCTATTAAAGCAACCGTTTTTCCTTGATGAAGTTGAATGCTTATATCTTTTAAAATGTATTGACCGGGATTGTAACCAAAGTAAACTTGCTTAAACTCGATATTGCCAGTTAGGTTATTTATTTTTTTTGTTCCGGTTGGTTCAATGTTTTCTTTATCATCAATTAATTTAAAAATGCGGCTGGCAGCTACCATCCCCATTTGCATGGTATTAAACCTATCAGCTAACTGTCTGATTGGTCTAAAAAATAAGTTGATGTACATAATAAAGGCCGTGATGCTACCAATAGATGCATGATCTTGAATAACGCCTTTTGCTCCATACCAAACAATTAATGCGGTTGATAAAGCGGCAATGATTTCAACTACTGGAAAAAATACCGAATAGTACATTACCGAACGAATATTGGCATCGCGGTGTTCGGCATTAATCTCTTTAAATCGTTCGAACTCTTTCTCCTCACGGTTAAAAATTTGTACAATCTGCATACCTTGAATATGCTCTTGCACAAAGGTGTTTAACCTCGCAACTTGAGTACGCACATCTTCAAAACTCATCCTTACTTTCTCTTTAAATACATAACCTGCATAAAGTAAAAATGGTAGCACCGATAAACTAACCAAAGAAAGTTGCCAATTGGTGCCAAACATGAAAATAAGAATAAATACAATTTGTAATATGTCGCCCGATATGTTAATTAATCCTTCGCTAAACACATCTGCTATGGTTTCAATGTCACTTATTGTTCTGGTTACAAGTGTACCAACAGGTGTTTTATCATAAAAAAGTAGGCGTAATCCCGTTAAATAATCAAACACTTGCATACGTAAATCCTTAATTACGTTTTGTCCCAAATAATTTGTTAATATGGTGCTCCAAACTTGCATTCCTGCTTGCAAAACAAGCATTAGCAATAACAGCAAACTCATGTTTACTAACCCGAATTGGTTGTTGTTTGCAATAAAATGATCAATAGTATACTGTATTACAAATGGCCTGAACGGTCCTAAAAATGCCATACCAAAGGTAAGAGCAATGGCGGTATACAGTTTAGTTTTATAGGGTTTAGCTAAAGAATAAACACGGACCAACAAGTTTACATTTCCATCAGGAGTTGTACTTGTTTTTTGTGTAGATAATTTGGCCGTTTGCATGTGTTAAATCAAACCGCAAAATAGCAAAAAAGCCTGTAATTCGTGTTTTTTATTGGGTGATGTTAGGATAATGAATTCGGGTTAAAAATAAACCATGCGCAGGTACACTGTGTCCAGCTTCGCACCTATTTTTACTGGCTAAAATTTCATTCACATCATCAATGGTTGTTTTACCTTTACCCACATCAACCAAAGTGCCTACAATAGCACGTACCATGTTACGTAAAAAGCGATTTGCTTTAATGGTAAAAACCAGCTTATTATCCTTAAACGTCCAATTGGCATGCATTACATCGCAAATAAAATTATTTACTTGTGTATGAACTTTGCTAAAGCATTCAAAATCTTTTTTACCTATAAGCAATTGGGCTGCTTGGTTCATGGCATCTATGTCTAAATCACCATGTAAAAACCAGCTTTGGTCTAACAAAAAAGGGTCGGGTTTTCTCGATATCCAATACTCATACTCACGCCATTCTGCATCAAAACGTGCATTAAAATCATCAGCTACTTTTTGGATGGAATAAACCGCAATGTCTTTTGATAAAAAGTTATTGAGTTTAAATATTAAAAACTGTTCATCAATATGTTTATTTACGTCAAAGTGTGCATAAAAGTCTTTGGCATGCACTCCAGTATCGGTTCGTCCGCATCCAATGGTTTCAATTTGCTCTGCCAACAGTATACTTAATTTGCTATCAAGTTCGCCTTGCACACTATGCACATTGGGTTGTTTTTGCCAGCCGTGGTAGTTGGTGCCCTTGTATGCCAATTGAATCAGGTATCGCATTCGGTTTTACATCTTTTCGTAAACTACAGCAACTCCTTGCCCAACACCTATACACATGGTAGCTACACCATAACGAACATTACGTTTTTGCATTTCATGTAATAAAGTAGTTGATATGCGCGCACCGCTTGCACCTAATGGATGACCTAGTGCAATGGCACCACCGTTTACGTTTACTATTGATGGATCAATGCCCAAATCACGCATGCAAGCAATACTTTGTGATGCGAAAGCTTCATTTAGTTCAAACAATCCAATATCACTCATATTTAAACTGGCACGTTGTACTGCTTTTTGGGTTGCAGGTACAGGTCCAATGCCCATAATGGCTGGATCAACACCAGCTACACCACGCGCCACCACGCGGGCCATAGGTTTTAAGTTGTATTTTTTTACTGCTTCTTCGCTGGCAAGAATTAACGCGGCTGAGCCGTCATTAACACCACTTGAGTTTCCTGCGGTAACAGTCCCACCTTCTTTTTTAAATGCCGGTTTTAGTTTGGACAAATCTTCCATGGTGCTTAATCTTGGGTGTTCATCTTTTGCAAAAAGTAAATCGTCACCTTTTTTTTGTGGAATTGCAACCGGCACAATTTCTTCTGCAAAACGATTTCCAGCATGTGCTGCGGCATATTTTTGTTGAGATGAAACGGCAAACGCATCTTGTTCTTCACGTGTTATTTTCCATCTTTCGGCAACGTTTTCTGCGGTTTCTCCCATGGTATATGGGTGATACATTGTTGCTAATTTTTTATTGGTAAAACGCCATCCAATTGTGGTATCAGCAATATCGGGGGTACGACCAAAAGCACTGTCTGATTTTAACATTACAAAAGGTGCACGAGTCATGCTTTCTACACCACCTGCTATATATATTTCTCCATCACCAACCATAATACTGCGGCTTGCATCAACAATTGCCTGCAATCCTGATGCACATAACCTATTTACTGTGTTGCCGCCAACAGTAGTTGGTAGTCCGGCCATCAGTGCACCCATACGCGCCACATTACGGTTATCTTCACCGGCTTGGTTGGCAGCTCCAAAAATCACATCTTCAATCTCATTGACATCAATTTGTGGATTGCGTGCAATAATTGCTTTTATAATATGTGCGGCTAAATCATCAGGACGAACGGAACTTAATGTTCCGGCATATTTGCCAATAGGCGTGCGCATTGCATCAACAACATATACAGTTTTCATGTTTTGTTTTATTAAAGTGTAGTGACGGCTTTTGCTATTTAGCCGTATTTATAATAGCTGCAAATGTATCATCTTTTTAGATAATTGAAATTTTGCGGTACATTCGCACTTAAATTTTAATCACATGATTCAACGTATTCAAACCGTTTATTTATTTGCTATCATTGTTTTAGCTTTAATTACTTGCACCGGACAAATCATAGATTTTCAGTCGAGTTACCCGACAAACGAAGCTGGTTTAGATGCCGCAAATGGAACAGCAGTTGCCGGACAAGCAGTGGCTTATACGCTCAATGCAATTTATTTTAACCAATATGTAAACGGAACTTTGCAAAGCAGCGAAATTCAGTATGGTTTAATTGTTTTGGTTTCTGTAATTATTGGTTGGACATTGAATGTTATTCTTGGATTTAAAAACCGCAAACGTCAGATGTTACACACCAAAATAAACTTTGTGTTTATTGGTATGTATTTGGCTGCTGTTTTAACCAAGGCTTTTACGCAAATCCCTAATTTTACGTTTGCTAACATGACTTTAAAAGCAAGTGTTGGATTGGCTTTGATTATATTTATGCTGTATCTGAATTTACGTGCTTTATTATTGGTGCGTAAAGATGAAGAGTTGATTAAAAGTGCAGATAGACTGAGATAGGCATTTAAATTAAAAGTAAAAACATGTTAGAGAATAGCACACGTACTGAGTTAGAAAGTTTGGGAGAGTTTGGTTTAATCGACCTATTAACTGCACACATTAAATTGCACCAACCCTCTACTTTAAAAGGAGTTGGAGATGATGCTGCGGTAATCAATCATTTAAATAACCGTACGGTAGTAAGTACAGATTTATTGCTTGAAGGTGTACATTTTGACTTGAGTTATTTTCCCTTAAAACATTTAGGTTACAAAGCTATTGTGGTTAACCTAAGCGATATTTATGCCATGAATGCCAAGCCAACACAAGTAACCGTTTCGTTAGGCTTAAGCAATAAATTTAGTTTAGAGGCAGTAGAGGAGCTATACTCAGGTATGTTAATGGCTTGTAATCGTTATGAAGTTGATCTGGTTGGTGGCGATACTAGTTCATCAAAACAAGGTTTAGTAATAAGTGTTACGGCTTTGGGTGAGGTTGCTGAGGAAGATTTAGTTTATAGGAGCGGTGCAAAAGCCAACGACTTATTATGTGTAAGTGGTGATTTGGGTGGAGCATATATGGGTTTTCAATTGTTAGAGCGCGAGAAACGTGTGTTTTTAGCAAACCCCGAGGTGCAACCCGATTTGGAAGGTAAAGACTACATAGTTGAACGCCAATTAAAACCTGAAGCCCGAAGGGATGTGATCAAATTATTAAAAGACATTGGCGTTAAACCAACCAGTATGATTGATGTGAGTGATGGTTTATCGTCAGAAATTATGCATTTGTGCAGACACTCTAATGTTGGCATGAATTTATATGAAGAAAAAATCCCAATTGATCCACAAACTTACGACATGGCGCGTGATTTAGACTTAGATCCAACCATGACTGCCCTAAGCGGTGGTGAAGATTACGAATTGCTCTTTACAGTTCATCAATCTGATTTTGATAAAGTAAAAAACCAACCTGATATTACTGTTATTGGTTATGTTACAGATTCATCGGAAGGTATTTATATGACCAGTAAAGCAGGCAACAAACATGCTTTAAAGGCACAAGGCTGGAAGGCTTTTTAATTTATACATTAATAAAATGGCACGCATACTTGCAATTGATTACGGCACAAAACGCGTTGGATTAGCCGTAACGGATCCTTTAAAGATTATAGCAAGTACCCTTGATACGGTGCATGCCAAAGATGTAATAGTATATTTAAAAAACTACATGGCAAAAGAAGAAGTGGAGCGGTTTGTGGTCGGCTTACCTAAACGTTTGGATGGCTCAGATTCGCAATCGGCTGTTCATGTGGGAAATTTCGTAAATTTGTTGCGGAAAAATTTTCCAAATACACCAATTGAGCGGGTTGACGAAAGATTTACATCAACTATAGCTACAAGAAGTTTATTGGAAATGGGTTTAAAAAAGAAGGATAGGGCAAATAAAGGAAACGTGGACCAAGTAAGTGCTGTGCTTATCCTTCAGACATACATGCAAATGGTACAATAATATTTTAGAAGATTTTTTAAATGATATACCCGATAGTAGCATACGGTGATCCCGTATTAAGAAAAGTAGGATCAGAGGTTGAGAAAGATTACCCTCAGTTGAAGGAGTTAATTGAAAACATGTTTGAAACCATGTACGAATCTCATGGAGTGGGACTTGCTGCACCACAAATTGGTAAAGCCATAAACTTGTTTATCATTGATAGCAGTAGGTTTGAGGACGAAAAATATCCTCAAGTAAAAAAGGTATTTATTAATGCCGAAATATTGGAAGAAACCGGTGAAAAATGGGATTTTGAAGAGGGGTGCCTTAGTATTCCTCATATACGTGAAAATGTAAAACGCCACGGAACGTTGCGTTTACGTTACCAAGACGAAAATTTTGAAACGCATGAAGAAACTTATGATGGCATTGTGGCTCGTGTAATACAACATGAGTACGACCACGTAAAAGGTATTATGTTTGTTGATAGGCTTAGTGAGTTGAAAAAACGTTTATTAAAAAATAAGTTGATTAATATATCAAAAGGAGGCATTCGTGTAGATTACAAGATGAGATTTCCTGTATCACGATAACTTATTTAAACAACTTTAGTTTTTTTTTGTATTTATGTAATTCGGTTCGATTTTAATGAATCAAACTGAAGCAACAACTCTGTGTAAACAGTGCTATCAAACCTAAACTAAAGAATAAAATATGCAACAAACATTTCCATCGTTACATTATTTTTTACGCAACGCGGCAAACAACATCAAAACACCCCAAAGCACTTTTTTGCTTGCTAAAGATGATGCCGGTTACCAGTCCATTACCTATGCCCAAGTATTTGAGGAGCTTAATGCAATTTCTGCTTTCTTATTAAACAAAGGTTATAAAAAGAATGATAAGGCTGCATTGATTATAGAAAACTGCCCAGAGTATATTGCTTTCGATCAAGGTTTGATGCAGTTAGGGATGATTAATGTTTCCATTTATCCAACGTTAAGTGAAAGTGAAATTCAGCACATATTAAACGATTCACAATCGGTTGTGATTCTCGTTGGGACTCCATTTTTACTCAAAAAAATAAATAAAATAAAGGCCAATTGCCCACATCTTAAATACATCATTACAGCTTTTGATGATAAAAAAAGTGATGATACGATTTCTTACATGGAAATGATTGATGAGGGAAAAAAATTGTACCCAGTATTAAAAGATAGGGTGGAAGAGCAACTAAAATCGGTTACACCTGATGATTTATCTTGTTTGCTTTACACATCGGGAACAACGGCTTTACCTAAAGGAGCCATGCTCACCCATAACAATTTTATGAGTAACGTTCTTATGGGAATACAACTCATACCTATTGTAAATAAAAACTACAGGTTTCTTTCGTTTTTACCATTATGTCATGTTTATGAGCGTACTGCTACATATTACTTAAGCACATACATAGGCAGTGAAATTGCATTTGCACAAAGTTTAGAGGCGCTAAGTAGTAATATTAATGAAGCTACTCCAACTGCGATACTTACTGTGCCAAGATTGCTAGAAAGAATAGAAGAGCGTGTTAGAAAAACTACTGCTACGGCAGGTGGTTTAAAACTTAAAATATTTAATTGGGCATTAAGAACTGGAGAAAGACGTAGGTTAAATAAAGAAGAGGGAAAAAGCAATGGATTCATTTTAAGTCTTCAATTGGCTATTGCAGAAAAGTTGGTTTATAGTAAAGTTAAACAACGCTTAGGTGGTAAAATGGAAGTAATGATCTCTGGTGGAGGAGCATTACCCCAGCATGTTGGTGAGTTTTTTGGTAACATAGGAGTGTTAGTTTGTGAGGGATATGGATTAACAGAAACTTCGCCATTAGTTACTGTAAATACTCCCGATAGACAGATTTTTGGTACCGTTGGACGAATTGGTAATGGTTGCACTGTGGCTATTCAAAACCCTGATACAAAAGAAATTTATACCACACAAACTTATGGTAGTTTTGATCCTAATTTTGAGAGTGTTGAGGGTGAGATTTTAGTAAAGGGACCAAATGTAATGAAGGGATATTGGAATTTACCAGAACAAACCGCTGCGGCAATTGATGCGGATGGTTGGCTGCATACAGGTGATGTTGGGAAATTTTACAAAGGTTATCTAAAGATTACAGATAGAATAAAAAATATTTTAGTGAACTCTTTTGGTAAAAATGTTTACCCAACACCAATTGAAAATGCCTATTTAAAATCACCTAAAATTGAGCAAATATTTTTAATTGGTGATAAGCAAGAATACTTAACGGCTATTATAGTTCCAAGTAGAGAAGAAATGAAGGAAAAATTTGGCGTTGATGAGAAGTATTTTAATGAAGGTTCAGACTTTATTGAGGAGGATAATATATATAAATGGGTTGAAGCAGATATGCGTAAATATGAAAAAGATTTAGGCAAGTTTGAGCGTGTACGTCATTTTATAGTTAAACGCAAACCATTTAGTTTGGAGGCTGAAGAGATGACTCCGACTCAAAAAATTAAGCGCAAAATTGTAGAGAAAAAATACGAAGAGGCGATTAAAAATATGTACGTGAAAATTGTGGAGTAACGTATTATTTATCAATAACAAAACAGGCTGTTTATCTTCTTGATAACAGCCTGTTTTTATTTAAAAATCTTCTTCTATAATTTCTTGTACACGTCCAATTTGTCCATCTTCAAGTCTTACTTTAATACCTCTATGATGTTTCGGTGCGCTGGTTAAAATATCTTTTACAATCCCCTCCGTTAAAACTCCGGTCCGTTGGTCCTTTTTAAGAATGATGTTTACCAAATCACCACGTTTAATATTTGCACGTATAGTACCGTCCATTATTTGTAAACTCGTTTTAGTTTAAATTCTTTAACCGGTGCAATTATCATAGGTACTTTTTCTACTGTAACTGAGCTGGTGTCAAGGCCAAATGCTTTTTCTTCACTTAAACTTAAAGTATCTAAAACACTGTAAGCATCCATAATTAAACTTTCATAAACGCTCAATTCATTTTCATAACTTAAATGGCGTTTTAAAACTACAAATCTAAAGTCGCCTGTAATGTTTAATTTGCTTAATGATGCGTATCGGCTAGTTACATCTACTTCGTGGTTTTTCATTAATTCTTCAACCACTTTTCGGAAGTAGAAATTAATTTTTTGTTCAACTCTGAACCCTAGCCTAAAATCAATTTTAATTACGTCATGACTAGCAATGTGGTCAACCTTATATTCCATAGTATATGGTTGATCATCAACATGGATATGCACAAACCAATAAATGTCGGCTCGTTTAGGTTGTTTTTGCAGGATACTATACACCACCTTATTCTCAACCTCCATGGTATTATCAGCACTGGTTAAATAAACTAAGTGTGTTGCATATTTTGGTATAGACGTGTCGTTACTTAATTGCTGTAAAATTGGAATATAATCGCGCAGTTTAACAAATTCTGTTAAGCGGTTTTTAATTTTTCTGCCTTTAAACCAAACCCACATCACCGTTATAAATAACAAACTTACCAATAATGTCATCCAGCCACCGTGTGGAATTTTTACAATATTGGCAATCAAAAAACAAGATTCTATCGATAGATAAACAATGGTAATTACCAATACAAATGCTTTAGGGGTTTTGATTTTACGCAAATAACTTGAAAGTAAAATGGTGGTCATCATCATGGTAGTTACAATGGCTAAGCCATAAGCAGCCTCCATACGTGATGATTCTTTAAAGTATAAAACAATGGCCATACACCCTGCCCATAAAATCCAGTTAACACTTGGCACATAAAGTTGACCTTTGGCATCAGAAGGGTATTTGATACGCACTTTAGGCCAAACATTTAAACGTAAAGCTTCACTTATTAAAGTAAATGATCCGCTAATCATGGCCTGGCTGGCTATAATAGTTGCTAAAGTAGCAATTACAATTCCTGGTATCAAAAACCACTGTGGCATGATGGCGTAAAACGGATTAATATTATCCACTTCTTTACCAATGCTATTAATAACCCAAGCACCCTGCCCGAAATAGTTTAATATAAGTGTAGTTTTTACAAAAATCCAACTGATACGAATATTCTTTTTACCGCAGTGGCCCATATCAGAGTATAAAGCTTCTGCTCCTGTAGTACATAAAAATACAGCACCTAATAACCAAAATCCATTAGGATAATGCACTAGTAAGTTGTAAGCATAATACGGATTCAATGCCTTTAAAACTTCCGGATGAGAGGTAAGACTTACAAGACCAAGAATCCCGAGCATTAGGAACCATATTAGCATAACTGGTCCAAAAACTTTGCCCACAATGCTTGTGCCAACGCGCTGTATTACAAACAGTGTTGTTATAATTGTGAGTACAATGGGGATGGTTGGTATGTTAGGGTTAAGGATAAGTAATCCTTCAACTGCAGATGAAACCGAAATTGGCGGAGTGATCATACCATCGGCCAGTAAGGCACAGCCACCAATAATTGCTGGTAGAATTAAATATGGTCTTCTTCTTCTAATAAGCGCGTATAATGAAAAGATACCACCTTCACCGTTATTGTCTGCGCGTAGTACAATTATTACATATTTAATAGTTGTTTGTAAGGTGATGGTCCAAAAAACAGCAGATAAGCCTCCTAATATGAGGTCGGGAGTTATTACCTTATCGGCCACAATGGCTTTAAATACGTATAAAGGGGATGTTCCTATATCTCCGAAAATGATGCCTAGGGTTATCAAAAGTCCGGCCATGGATACTTTCGATAACTTATTATGATCGTTCACTTATGTGTTTGTTTTTAGGTGGTATCAAATGTATAAAGTTATCTAATAATTTAGAAAGCAAATTCAGAGATAAAGTGAAGACGGAAAAGTTGAACTTCTTCTTTGCTAAAATCTGAGCTAAACTCATTTACAGCCGCGTCCAAATTATCGTCTTGTGCACCTCTAAAATAATCCATCACTTCATCTTGCAAATCTTCATCAGCAACATCATTTATATAACTTTTCAGGTTAAGCTTGGTACCGCTTAAAATGATGTTTTCCATCTCGGTAAGTAAGTCATCCATTTTTAAACCTTGCGAGCGTGCTATATCAGGTAGGTTAACTTTTTTATCAATATTGGTAATAATGGCAATTTTTTTGGCTGATTTGTTCACCACCGATTTCATCACCATCTCATCTAGTTTTTCGATATCGTTTTCTTTAACGTATTTATCAATCAGCTCGATGTATGGTTTACCAAACTTGGTCGCTTTTCCTTTATTTACACCTGTTATCTTAGCCATTTCATCCATTGTTGTTGGATATTTACTGGCCATTTCTTCAAGAGAAGGCTCTTGGAAAATGACATAAGGTGGTAGGTTGTGTTGTTTCCCTACTTTTTTGGTAAGGTCTTTTAATAAAGCAAATAATACTTCATCGTAAACGTTTTCAACTTCAACATCTTTTTCGTCCTCGTCTGTAACCTTCTCAAACTTTTGGTCAAGTGCAACTTCAATTTTGGTTGGTTTTTTAATGAATGCTTCACCACGCTCGTTAACGCTTAACAATCCATAGTTTTCAATATTTTTGGTGATAAATCCGTTAAGTAACAATACACGTATAAGCGATTTCCAGAAGTTTTCATCTTGAGATTTCCCTTTACCAAAAGAATCAAGTTTTTCGTGTCCGCTTAAAGTAACCTCGTGTGTTTTTTTGCCAATTAAAATATCAACAATATGGCTTAAAACGTATTTCCCTTTAACAGCATTAATAGTGTTTAACACTAGCACTGATTCAGCTTTAGCATCAATTTTTGTTTTAGGGTGACGGCAATTGTCGCACATGTTATTGCAATCCTTGTCGTTAAACTCCTCTCCGAAATAATGCAATAAAAATTTCCTACGGCAGGCAGATGATTCAGCGAAAGCTTGCGTTTCAAATATCAACAATTCGCCAATTTCACGCTCAGCAACAGGTTTATCTTTCATAAACTTTTCAAGTTTATCAATATCTGCTGGGTTGTAGTAAAGCAAACAATCACTTTCTATACCATCTCGTCCCGCGCGACCTGTTTCCTGGTAATAACCTTCAATACTTTTAGGTACATCGTAATGAATAACAAAGCGCACATCCGGTTTGTCTATACCCATACCAAACGCTATAGTCGCCACAATTACATCACAATCTTCCATTAAAAATGCATCTTGATGAGCCGCACGTGTTTTTGCATCTAAACCGGCATGATATGGCAATGCTTTTACACCATTGGCTTTAAGCACGCCTGCTATTTCTTCTACCTTTTTGCGGCTTAAACAATATACAATACCTGTTTTTCCTTTTCGTGTTTTAATGTATGAAACAATGTCTTTAAGTACATCGTTCTTTTTCCCTTTTGGTCTAATCTCGTAATAAAGATTGGTGCGATTAAAAGATGATTTGTAGACTAAAGCATCGCCCATCTGTAAGTTCTTTTGTATATCCTGCTGAACTTTAGGAGTTGCTGTAGCTGTTAAGGCCATCATTGGAACATCCTGAATTTCTTTAATCATTTGTTTTATTCTGCGATACTCAGGTCGGAAATCATGTCCCCACTCACTAATACAGTGTGCTTCATCAACAGCAACAAATGAAATGTTGATTGATTTCAAAAAATCAATTGTTTCGTCTTTCTTCAAAGTCTCAGGAGCAATGTAAAGTAACTTGGTATCACCACTGCTCACATCCTTTTTTACTTTGGTAATATCACCTTTGCTTAAAGATGAGTTCAGGAAGTGTGCAATACTTTCTGTGCCAAACGAACGTAATTGGTCAACTTGGTTTTTCATTAAAGCAATTAACGGAGATATTATGATAGTAACTCCTGGTAACATAAGTGCTGGTAACTGGTAGCACAAACTTTTACCTCCACCTGTGGGCATAATCACAAAAGTATCATCACCTTTTATAACGCTGTTTACTATTTTTTCTTGATCACCTTTGAAATTATCAAAGCCAAAAAAATCCTTTAGGCTATCCTTTACACTATTCTTGGCAACTTTCATATCCACAATATAATTTTGTTAAGTAATTGATTTTTTGTTACAAGGGGGCTAAATTAGCACCTTAAATCCTTTTTTGAAAATTTGCTTTTTAAAATCTTTATTTGCATTGACTAATATAATGATTTGGTGCGAAAATCAACACCATTTGTATACTAGTATAAAATATGATTTTTATCAACAGCATGGAGAAGAACAAAAATCACTACGCCATTATAATGGCAGGTGGCATTGGAAGTAGATTTTGGCCTTATAGCAGAACACAAAGACCTAAACAGTTTTTGGATATTTTGGGGGTTGGAAAAACACTTTTGCAAAGTACATACGATCGATTTTTAAAACATTTCGACAAGGAAAATATATATATTGTTACCAATCAAACATATATTCCTTTGGTTTTAGAACAGTTACCGGGTATTAATATCAATTGTGTATTGGGCGAGCCATCTGCCAAAAATACTGCGGCTTGTATAGCCTATGCTAGTGCAAAAATTCATGAAATAAATACCCAAGCATTGTGTGTTGTTGCTCCAAGTGATCATTTAATTATGGACGAAGCTGCTTTTATAAATAATTTGCAGTTTGGTTTAGAATATGCAAAAATCAACCCTGTATTGGTTACTTTAGGAATAAGACCAAGTCGTCCTGATACAGGATATGGATATATTCAGTACATTGACGAAAATCAATCTAATCAAGGAATCTTTAAAGTAAAAACGTTCACAGAAAAACCAACATTAGAACTAGCGCAAACGTTTGTTGACAGTGGAGATTTTTTATGGAATGCAGGTATTTTTATCTGGAGCGGTTCATCAATAAGAAGTGCATTCAAAGAGCTAATGCCTGAGCATTATGAGTTATTTAGCCAAGCTTCTAAAAGTTTTGGTACAGCCGAAGAGGCTCCTGCAATTCAAAGCATATACGAACAATGCCGATCAATCTCTATTGATTATGGCATATTAGAAAAAGCCGATAATGTTTTTGTGATACCAAGTGATTTTGGATGGAGTGATTTAGGAACTTGGACTTCGCTTTACGAAAACTTTGCTAATAAAGACGAGAATAGAAATGCAATAGATGGCAAGCAAATTCATGTTTATAATACAAATGATTGTATGGTGAGCTCTCATGGTGGTAAAGGCAAAGTGGTTGTGCTAAATAGCGTTAAGAATATCATTGTGGTTGATACGGAAGATGTGCTTATGATTTGTGACAAAAGTAAAGAACAAGAAGTTAAGCAGATGGTTGCAGATATGAAAATAAAGTACGATGAAAAGTACACCTAATGCTTATGCGTAACTTACCGCCTAATCTAAAGCAAGGGGATAAAATTGGGATTGCAGCATCCGCCAGAAAAATAACAGAAGAGGAGTTGGCTCCCGCTATTGCTATTTTTGAAAGCTGGGGACTGGAGGTTGTTTTACATCCTGATTTATTTGCAAAACAAAACCAGTTTGCAGGACTTGATGAAACAAGGGCTGGCGTACTTAACAGCTATTTGCAAAATCCAGATATCAAAGCCATTATTTTTGCACGTGGTGGATATGGTACAGTACGTATTATTGATAAAATAGATTTCTCTTTTTTAGACAAATTTCCAAAATGGTTGATTGGTTATAGTGATATAACAGTATTGCACAGCCATGTTCATGCCAACACTAATTGGTGTACTTTACATGCTACTATGCCAATTAATATGCAGAAGCATAACTTAAATAGTCAAAGTGTGTTGGGTTTAAAATCAATACTGATGGATGGTATTAAAATTAATTATCCAATTTTAGACCACCCATTAAATAGAAAAGGCAACGCATCTGCACAACTTGTTGGAGGTAACTTGTCTGTAATTTACAGTTTACTCGGCTCCGCAAGCGATATTGATACAAGTAACAAGATTTTATTTTTGGAAGATTTAGATGAATACCTCTATCATATAGATAGAATGATGCAAGCACTTAAGCGGGCTGGTAAGCTTGATAATTTGGCGGGCTTGATTATCGGTGGAATGAGCGATATGAAAGATAACGCTGTGCCATTTGGATTAAATGCTGAAGAAATTATAGCCGATGCTGTTAAAGATCTTAATTATCCGGTGTTATTCAGTTTCCCCTCAGGACATCAAGATTTAAACCTGCCAATTATATTAGGAGCGGAGATGGCCATAACTGGCTCTTCTGTTGTTTATTAGGATGTATGCAAATATTTGTGAATTAATTCAATAGGCTTTAACAACCGTTTTTTATCTTTAAATTGAATTTTAGCTTGCACTTGTCGTGTATCTATTTTCAATTTACTTACTTTCAAAAATAACTTCAAGCGCATTTAGTACTATAAATTCAGCGTTTCTTGTGCATTTATTAATTTAATCAATTTATGAGAAAAAAAATAAAAAATTGTTGGTACTACGAAATATTTGTATATTGTATCAAATTACATTACTAATTATGATAAGATTATTTACAAAAAAATCCTATTTGCTCTCGTTTTTCGTGGCATTTTTAGGAGCAACTTTAAGTCTTTTGGCGAATGGAGTTGTAAAGGAAAATCCAAGCTCACCTTGGCAAGCTAGGCACAATGTAAACGCAGAGGTTAAAACAATGCGTTCGCAAAACACCAAGCATTATAAAAATGCATCAGGTAACTATACTGCCTACGTTGCATCCGCATCTATCCATTACAAAAATGGGAATGAGTGGTTAGAAATCGACAATTCTATTGTCCTCAACTCTGGATCAAGGCATTCAAATAAACCTTATGTAAATACAACAAATAATTTTAAGACGTTTTACCCGTCTAACCCATTTACCGAATCAGTATTGGTTGAGTATGCAGGAAGTATTTTTGAAGAAAAAATTAAAAAAATAGTTTTTCTAGACGAATCTGGAAATAGCATATCAAACCTAAGTGTTGCCGAGAAAATAATTGTTAAGATAAATGCAAATCAAATTATTTATAAAAACATCTTTAATGGTGTTGATTTAGTTTTTACGCAAAACAATGATGGTAAAAAAGTGGATTTAGTAATAAATTCTTCTACTTTCCTTCAGCATATTCCTTTAAATGCCTCAAAAATTTCGATTGTTGAAGAGGTTAAGTTACCAAGTGGAATAACAGTTCAAAAAAATCAGTCAGGATTAGAGTTGAGTAAGAATAACCAAGTTTTGGTATCTTATCCAAATCCTGTAGCAGAAGAAACATATAGCAATAGTAAACAATACAACTCTGATGCTGATTACAGTAAAATAGGAACTCTAACATATGTTCAAAATGGTAATACATTGCAAACAACAAGTTCTTTTGATGTTAATTGGTTAAAAGATGCAACCAGGAGTTTTCCTGTTAGATTAGACCCAACGGCAAATTATGGTCCTTTTGCAGTAAATCTAGCAACAGGTTATATGACTTCTGCTACAGGTGCCAAAACAAACGGTTTTTTAAGATTGGCTAGTACTAATACTTATGCTTGGGCTAAGTTTAACATAGCTGGTTTAGCAGCAACAGGAATTACTGATGTGGATAGCGCCAAGTTTTTTGGCTACCATTATACTTCGACAGGAGCAGATAAAATTGCAAAAATTGCAGGATTAGGAAATATTGATCCTGTAGTAGATTTGAACACTGCGATTGTATCTCAGATTAACACAGGTCCAAACTACAATAATAACTACATTTTTGGTGGTGCTGCTTTTCAATGGAGAGAAGGTCTTTTAGATACAACACTTGCAGATACAGCTATATTAAGTAGTGTTGCGCGTGGTTGGTTTGCTATTGGTATGGTTTACTTATCTGGCAATACTGGCTTTATGTATCAATATGGATGGAATGCAGCAAATGCTACATTGGTAAATTATTTAGAAGTTACCTATCAAACTGCACCATGTACAAATCCTGTTAATGCAGGTACTATTTCAGGCAATGCCTTGGTTTGTGGTGGTTCTTCAACTAACCTATCACTTATTGGTGCAACTACTGGTACAGGTGTAACCTATCAGTGGCAGTCTTCTCTTGATAATGTTACTTGGGCAAATGTAACAGGTGCTGTAACTCCTGCATTCTCTCCTATAATAGCTAACGACTCTATTTATTATAGATGCGAAGTAGTATGTAGTTCAGGAACTCCTGCATACACTTCCGGATACATGGTAAAAGCAGATATTTTTGAAGTAACTCCTACAACAGCATATGAAGAGGGTTTTGAAAGTATAACAGTTAATAACCAGCTTCCTTCTTGTATGGCAGCAACAAATCTAAATACACTAACATATACTTACACCGCAGCTCAAGGCACATATAATAGAGCTGCAAGAACTGGAAATAAATTTGGGTCATTTAGATATGGATGTAATGATTTTTTCTTTACTAAAGGTTTAAAATTAACCCAAGGTGTTACTTATTCATTCTCAACTTGGTTTGTAACAGATGGCTTTACAGGTAGCTGGGATTCTGTAGCTTTATATGTAGCTACAGGAACTACACCAAATACAGCTACTTTGTTACCAGGTGCAACTTTAATCCAGCCTTCAAATATTACGTACCAAAAATTAACAGGTTCATTTACACCAACAACAACTGGTGTTTATAGATTTGCTGTAAAAGTTCGTGACGCTGGTATTCCATGGTACTTATCAATTGACGATATAAAAGTTGAAGTAGCTCAAGCTCCTATTGTTGCTACAGGTACAAAAAGTAATATCACAACCGGTGGCGCAACTTTAGGCGGTATAATAACTAGCGATGGTGGTGCTGCAATTTCAGCAAGTGGTGTTGTGGTAAGTACATCACCTTCTCCACTTCGTGGTGGTATAGGTGTAATAGATTCTGCAAGTAACTTGTTAACAGCACCGGTAGTATTTTCAGTAAATGTTAGCGGGTTAAGTTTATCAACAACATATTATTATAGAGCATATGCAGTAAATGCTATAGGTACAACTTATGGCCCTGATAGTTCATTTACCACAAATGGATCAAACACAATTCCAACGGTATTAAAATCGTCACCAACAAATGTTCAAGCATACACAGCAACTGTTGGAGGTAATATTACTTCTGACGGTGGTGCAACAGTAATAGCAAGTGGTATTGTATACGCTACTACTCCTAATCCAGCTTTATTGGGTATAGGTGTTGTCGATTCTACAACTAATCCGGTTGTGGCAGCAGGGCCATATACCCAAAGTTTAGGAGGATTAACTCATTCTACTAAATACTACTACCGTGCATACGCAACCAATAGTGTTGGTACAGCATATAGTGTTCAAGATAGTTTTATTACATCTCCAGTTGTAAGTATTTTACCATATTTACAGAACTTTGACTCTACAGGAAACACAGGTTGGTCTTCAGCAATTGTAGCTGGAACATTAAACAATTGGGTTTTAGGAACACCTTCTAAAACTTTTATTACAGGTGCTAACTCTGCGCCAAATGCTTGGGTTACTAAGTTAACAGGTGACTATGATGATAATCACGATGCGGCTTTAGTTTCTCCACAATTAGATTTTACACTAAACACAGCTGCACCTATTTTAAGGTTTAAGCAGAAGTTTTCGACTGAAACAAATTGGGATGCAATGATTGTAGAAATTTCTATTAATGGTGGTGCTTGGACAAAATTAGATAACGTTTTGGGTACAGCACCTTCATACAATACAACCATAAGTAATGCCTGGTATAACAATGCCTCAGCATCTGGTCCTATAGCACCTTCAAAGTTCTCAGGAATTAGTAGTGGTTATTCATCTCAAAATAATGGTTGGATAACTTCTCAAACATCACTTGTTGGTTCAGCCGGACAATCAGATGTTAAAATTAGATTTAGATTCGGTTCTGATGGAAGTGGTGTAGGTGAAGGTTTTGCAATAGATGATATTGAAATATTTACACCTACAGCCCCAACAGTATTAACTGGTTCTAAAACCAATATTACCACCTCAAGTGTAAATTTATCAGGTAATATTACTGGTAATGGCGGAAATGCGATAACAGCAAGTGGAATAGTTATTGGTACATCGTCAAACCCTGTTCGTGGTGGTTTTGGTGTCATCGACTCAGCCACCAATCCTTTAG
>JBFYQC010000087.1:0-2812 GCA_041302975.1 Bacteroidota bacterium | reverse complement strand
TATGTCAATAAAATTAATGCCTTGCGTTAATTTACCCAAAAATTTCGTTAAGCCTTTCCTCACGGTATTCAAAAATTTGTTTCACACGTTTTTCAATAAATAAAGTATTTATCAAAGGTTCAAAAATCCATCCCGGAGATAAAAACTCAACACGGTCAATCATCTCTGTTCTCCCATCACCTAAATCTTTAAAAGTGTGGGTGTGGTGCCAGCGCACATAAGGACCTTTTATTTGTTCGTCAACAAAACGGTGCGGAGGATCCCAAGTGCTTATTTTGGTTCTCCACTTAAACGGAATACCGTTTAGTTTAATTTTATAATCAATTAAAGTACCCGGAAACATATCAATTGGCGAAGGCGTAAGAATTTTAAACTCCAATTCAGGTGGCGTTAACGCATTTAAGTTCTCGGCTTTACTAAAAAAATCAAACACCACGTCCAGTGGTTTATTAATAATGGTAACAGTTTCAAGTATATGTGGTTTCATGTTTTGGATTGATGTGTATTTAAATCATCAACACCAATAAAGACAATTAAAAAGCCTAACTGTTTTAACTACCTTTGCACCGTGAATTATTTACGCGCAGAAAACATAAACAAACGATATGGCGATAGGATATTGTTTGAAAACCTAACATTAACCATAGAAAAGGGCGATAAAATTGCATTAATTGCTAAAAATGGTACCGGAAAAACCAATTTATTAAACATAATTGCAGGAGTTGATACCAGTGATGGCGAAGGCAAGGTAATTACCGATAAAAATATACAAGTGGCTTATTTGCCACAAGAACCGTATTTAGACCCTAAATTAAATGTTTGGGATGCCTTATTTAACAGCAATAACGAATTGTTAAAAGCTGTGGCCGAATACGAAGAGGTTATGCGCATATCTGAAACCAACCATGATGAAGCCACCATGCAAAAGTTGCAATACGCCATGGAAAAAATGGATGCACTTAATGCTTGGGATTACGAAAGCCGTATTAAGTTAATTCTTACCAAACTTAGCATTACCCGCTACGATCAGCCGGTGCCTATGCTTAGTGGTGGCCAGCGTAAACGTTTGGCTTTGGCGCGCATTTTAATTCAAACCCCCGATTTAATTATAATGGATGAGCCTACCAATCATTTGGATGTAGAAATGATAGAGTGGCTGGAGGGTTACCTTAAAAGTGCAGATGTTACGTTGTTTTTGGTTACCCACGATAGGTATTTTTTAGATGCCGTTTGTAACGAAATTATTGAGTTAGAAAACAACCAACTGTACACATACAAAGGCAATTACGCCTATTTTATGGAGAAAAAGGAGGAGCGCATTTTTAAAGAAGGTCGCGAAATTGACAAAGCACGTAACCTATTTAGAAAAGAGTTGGAGTGGATGCGCAAGCAACCCAGAGCACGTGGTACCAAACAAAAAGCGCGTATTGATGCCTTTTACGAAACCAAAGAAAAGGCCAGTCAGAAAATTGAAAACAACAAGGTGGAGTTAGACATGAAAATGCAACGCCTTGGGGGTAAAATTATTGAATTACATAACGTTAATAAGTCGTACCCGGGTTTAAATATTATAGATAACTTTAGTTACATGTTTCGTCCGGGCGAGCGTGTGGGTATTATTGGTAAAAATGGGGTAGGTAAAAGTACCTTCTTAAATACCTTAATGGAACTGGATACCCCTGATAGCGGGCATATTAGTAAAGGTGATACCGTTGTTTACGGTTATTATTCGCAAAAAGGCCTAGAGATTAAAGAAGATAAACGTGTGCTGGATGTAGTAAAAGACATTGCCGAGGTGATAGAGTTGGGTAGAGGTGAGCAAGTAACGGCCACACAATTGTGTAAGCGCTTTTTGTTTGATGATAAAATGCAGCACACTTTTGTAAGTAAACTAAGTGGTGGTGAGCGCAGAAGGCTATTTTTACTAACTGTTTTAATTAAAAACCCGAACTTTTTGGTGTTGGATGAGCCAACAAACGACTTAGATATTCAAACATTAAATGTGTTGGAAGACTTTCTGGAAAGTTACAAAGGTTGTTTGGTAATAGTAACCCACGACAGGTACTTTATGGATAAATTGGTTGAACACTTGTTTATTTTTGAAGGAGAAGGTAAAATTCGCGACTTTAATGGCAATTACCAGGATTATTTGGATGAGCAGGAAGAGAAACGTAATGCAGCTAAAATAGCACAACAAGCGCCTAAAGTATCTAAGGTTGAGGCTCCGGCAGCAGCTACAGAAACCATAAAAGCACCTGCTAAACGTAAACTTAGCTTTAAAGAGCAACACGAGTTAGATACTTTAAACAAGGAAATACCCGAACTCGAAGCCCAAAAGCAAGCATTAAGTGCCAAGTTAAGTGCGGGTAGTAATAACCACGAAGAGTTAATGCAGTGGAGCAGGGCAGTAGAGGATATAAACGCGCAGCTTGACGAAAAAGGTATGCGCTGGCTTGAACTAAGCGAGTAACAAAATAAGGTATTATACACAGCCCGAATAGGTTTTTTACTTATTCGGGCTTTTTTATGTGCTTTAGGGCCAGTTTGGCAGTAATTACAAATGTAAACAAGTATTGATGGGGTTATTCAGAGGTGTTTACACATGTAAATCGGATATCTAATACTATAAATTAATCCCTTTAAATCAATAAGTTATATCATTGAATATAAAGTGTTGATAAATGCAGCTAATTAACATTTGTTTTGCAGTTTGTTTACAAAAGTTAATATGAATAAACAATTGTAAATACGCTTATTAACAATTGTTTAGTAGATAATTAGTACATTAATAATCAGTATTTTATATATATGG
>JBFYQC010000086.1:0-2633 GCA_041302975.1 Bacteroidota bacterium | reverse complement strand
CTTTAACTAGATAAAGAATCAACCAATTAATGCGTAGTACTTTTTATCATTTTACCAGAGGCCCATTGTTCGGTGCGGATTAGTTTACCCTTGTTGTTGTAATGTTTCCAAACACCTATTTTGGTTCCTCTGTCGTATGTGCCACTGCATTCTAAAGCACCATTCTCAAAATATTTGGTGTATGGTCCGCTTTTTACTAAAATCATGGTATCGCGACTGTTCCCTTTGTTGTCGGTAAATATTTTAATTTCTTGGGTGTGGTGAAAAATTTCCTTTACTTTTTTGTTGCTAAGTGTGTCGTAGTAAAAAAAAGTTTTTCCATTTTCTTCATCAATAACTTGTGCTTTAACGCCAATACCAGTGAGGGCTGCGGCACATGCTGCCAAAATTAATTTCTTCATGTATATAAAAATAGTGTTTGTAATTATTCTAAGTCGTATTGTTTAATTTTACGGTACAAGGTACGTTCGCTGATACCCAATTCTTGTGCCGCTTTTTTCCTTCTTCCGTTGTATTTGTTTAAAGCCTTTTTAATCAGCTCAATTTCTTTGTCTTCAATAGATAATGACTCCGGAACCGGAATGGCTTCATTTAACTCAATAACCTGGTTGTTGGGTTGATTATGGCCCATTTGCATGGGTTGTTGGTTAACATTTGGGTGATAAAATGTAGGTGTTGGGGCTGCCATAGGGCTATTATCCGTAACTGGAGTTGCGCCCATATTATCAGGAGCATTTCCATTTTGAATCATACCAAACACGATACTTTTTAAATCGTTCATATCTTTACGCATATCGTAAAGCACCTTGTAAAAAATATCACGCTCGCTCATGCCTTGGTCCACGTTGGTGCCCATCAGCATAGGTAAACTTTGGCGTTCGGCAGGTAGTACACGTTGCAATTCACCTGCGTTAACAATTTTATCTTCGTCAAGTACACTTAACTGTTCGGCAATGTTTTTTAACTGGCGGATGTTACCCGGCCAAGTGTAATTAACAATCATTTGTGCGGCATCCGGCTCAAGGGTAACAATTTTTGAACGGTATTTTTCCGAAAAATCAGCAGCAAATTTCCTGAACAATAAATGAATATCTTCTTTACGCTCACGTAATGGTGGAACCTTAATAGGCACTGTACTTAAGCGATAATATAAATCCTCGCGAAACTTACCACGTGCAGCCAATTCAAGTAAATCTTTATTGGTAGCCGCAACAACCCTCACATCTGTTTTTTGAGTTTTTGATGAACCCACTTTTATAAACTCTCCACTTTCTAATACACGTAATAAACGTGCTTGAGTTTCTAATGGAAGTTCACCTACTTCATCTAAAAAAATGGTTCCGCCATTTACGGTTTCAAAGTAACCTTTACGCGTATCGTGTGCACCTGTAAACGATCCTTTTTCGTGGCCAAATAATTCAGAGTCGATGGTGCCTTCCGGAATTGCACCGCAGTTAACCGCAATAAAGTTTCCGTGTTTACGGTTGCTTAAGGCATGTATAATTTTGCTAAAGGCTTCTTTACCCACACCACTTTCTCCGTTAATTAAAACAGAAATATCGGTAGGTGCCACTTTAACTGCCGTTTCTAAAGCAATATTAAGCAGGGGAGAGTTGCCTATAATTTCAAATCGTTGTTTTATTTCTTGAATGTTCATGGCTAAAATTAGTTAAAAGTATCAACCACCTTACCAAACAAGCTGGTCATGGTTGATCGTTCTATTTTTACATTTACATAATCGCCTACTTTGTATCCATCACCTACAGGGAAAACTACCAACTGGTTTTGGTCGTTGCGGCCTTTAAAATCATCGTTAGATTTTTTAGAATAACCATCAATTAATACCTTATATGTTTTACCGATGTAATCTAATTTTTTATTCAAACTGATACTGTTTTGTAACTCTACCAACTCTGCAAGCCTTCTCCCTTTTACATCTGCAGAAACATCATCCGGATATTTACGCGCTGCTAATGTTCCCGGGCGTTCGCTGTATGCATACATAAATGCAAACTCAAATTGCGCCTCTTTAAACATGCTTAACGTATCTTGGAATTCTTCTTCTGTTTCGCTGCAAAAACCTACAATAGCATCGGTACTAATACCTACATCCGGCAAAATTGTTCTGATGGTATTTAACCTTTCGCTAAACCAGGTTCTATCGTAAGTACGGTTCATTAGTTTTAATACACGGCTATTGCCGCTTTGTAATGGGTAATGAATATACTTACAAATGTTGTCGTACTTTTTCATGGTGTAAAGTACTTCATCCGTAATATCTTTAGGATGTGATGACGAGAAACGAATACGTAACTCAGGTGATATTAAAGCCACCTTTTCAAGTAATTGAGCAAAGTTACATAGTGTTTCTCCTGCTTCGTTTTGCCATTTGTACGAGTCTACATTTTGGCCCAATAAAGTTACCTCTCTGTAGCCTTGGTTATACAATTCGGTGGCTTCACGTATAATGCTTTCCGGCTCACGGCTGCGCTCACGACCACGAGTAAAAGGCACTACACAGAAAGAACACATGTTATCGCAACCACGCATAATGCTTACAAATGCATTAACACCATTGCTGCTTAAACGCACAGGGGTAATTTCTGCATAAGTTTCTTCTCTGCTCAACAACA
>JBFYQC010000085.1:0-3360 GCA_041302975.1 Bacteroidota bacterium | reverse complement strand
ATTATTTTGTGTTTATTTGAAACATATTAAGAACTAAAACTAAAATTATGGCATTACAAAAAGGCGACAAAGCCCCTGCATTCAATTTGTTTAATACCGAAAAAAAAGCAGTTTCGCTAGAAGATTTTAAAGGTAAAAATTTGATTATTCATTTTTTTCCTCTTGCCTTCACTGGTGTTTGTACTACACAACTTTGCACTGTTAGAGACGCAATTACCATGTACAAAAATGATGCTGCAGATGTAATTGCCATCTCTGTTGATTCTATTTTCACATTGGGTAAATTTAAGGAAGAACAAAACCTCCAATTTGATTTATTGAGTGATTTTAACCGCCAAGCAGCAACTGCTTACGGAGCTTTACATGAGGTTTTTCCTGCATTTGCAATGGAGCGCGTTGCTAAGCGTGCTGCATTTGTAGTTGATAAAGATGGAATTATTCAGTTTGCACAAGTATTGGAAAGTCCGGGCGATTTACCTGATTTTGCAGCTATTAACGCAACCTTGGCAACTTTAAATTAATTTTTTTTGTTGATGTGCTTGCAAATACAACAAGTAAAATTATATTTGCACCACATTAAACAATGGGTTTCGTAGCTCAACTGAATAGAGCATCTGACTACGGATCAGAAGGTTACAGGTTTGAATCCTGTCGAGACCACAACACAAAAACCACCAACAAAAATTGGTGGTTTTTTCTTTTAATACCTAACCAATATCTTTATTACCTCATTAGCAACTTAACATGAATACCAAGCAACAAAAACTCGAAGCATTTTCTCGCCTTTTAGATGTAATGGACGACCTGCGCGATAAATGTCCTTGGGATATGAAACAAACAAATGAAAGTTTGCGCCATTTAACCATTGAAGAAACGTACGAGCTAAGTGATGCTATACTAAAAAACGATGCTGTAGAGATCAAAAAAGAGTTAGGTGATGTATTGCTTCATTTGGTGTTTTATGCGCGTATAGGCAGCGAGAAAAACCAATTTGATATAGCTGATGTATGTAATGCCCTTTGTGATAAATTAATTTACCGTCACCCACACATCTATGGAGACGTAAAAGCAGATACAGCCGAGCAGGTAAAAGAAAACTGGGAACAACTCAAACTTAAAGAAGGAAATAAATCGGTATTAAGCGGAGTTGCCAAAGGAACGCCAAGCATTGTTAAAGCATTGCGCATGCAAGAAAAAGCAGCTCAGGTTGGTTTTGATTGGCCCACCCCTGCCGAAGTTTGGGCTAAGGTGGATGAAGAATTAGCCGAATTAAAAGAAGAATTTGAGGTAAACCCTAATTCTGAAAAAACAGAAAAAGAATTTGGTGACTATTTATTTTCTTTAGTTAACCTCGCTCGCAAATACAACATCAACCCCGATGATGCATTAGAAAAAACCAATCAGAAGTTTATAGAACGTTTTCAATACATTGAAGAAAAAGCCAAAGTGTTAGATAAAAAATTAACAGATATGACTTTGGAAGAAATGGATGTGTATTGGAATGAAGCCAAGAAAAAATAAATCAACCAAAATAACATTGCATTAACCCAAAATTGAAGTAATGGTCATTCGACCTTAACATTTGTATGAGCTGGTACAGTGAACTTGCGTACAAACTTATAAGGTATGAAAAAACAATTATTCTCCTTTTCCATTGCGTTTACACTAGCCTTGTTTGGTGATGTAAGCGCACAAATTACACCCAAGTTTTTGGGAAGATTTTCTACCGGCATTTATAACAATACTGCCGCAGAGATTTCTGCTTACCACGCAAAAAGCAAACGTATGTTTGTTACCAATGGTGCTGACTCCTCTATTAAAGTGGTTGACATCAGCAATCCTGCAAGCCCCAATTTGGTGCAATCTATTTCTATTAAACCTTATGGCATTGATTTAACATCTGTTGCCACGTACAACGATATTTTAGCGGTTGCTATAATCGATTCGTTGGGCAAAACAGAGAATGGTAAAATTGTTTTCTTCAATGCAAATACCCTAGCCTTCATCAACCAAGTAGATGTTGGAGCAAATCCTGATATGGTATGTTTTACACCGGATGGAACAAAAGTTTTAGTGGCTAATGAAGGTGAGCCTAATGTGGGTTATACCATGGACCCCGAAGGTTCGATAAGCATCATTAACATAACAGGTGGAGTAGCTAATATTACACAAACTAATGTACAAACAGCAGGTTTTACTTCATACAATAACCAAAACATCGACCCGAAAATAAAAATAACAGGTCGTATACAATCTGGTGGTGCATTTTTACGCAACTCAACCATAGCTGAAGATTTAGAACCTGAGTATATCACCGTTTCTGACGATTCGCAAATAGCTTGGGCCACTTGCCAAGAAAACAATTGCATTGCCGAAATCGATTTAACCAATGCAACGGTTACACGCCTTATTCCATTGGGTTTTAAAAACTACAATTTGATTGAAAATAAACTGGATGCTTCTGATCAAGGCGGTGCGATAAACTTCGCGAACCACAACATATTTGGTATGTATCAACCAGATGCCATTAGCAGCATGAAGTTTGGTAATACCACTTACCTGGTAACTGCTAATGAAGGTGATGCACGCGCGGATTGGGGTACTGCAAATGTGGAAGAAGTTCGTTTAGGTCATTCATCTTATGTATTAGATACTGCTAAATTTGGTGGTGCTTCTGGTGTAGCTACTTTAAAAAACAACAGTGTAAGTGGTAGATTAAGCGTAACAAATAAATTTGGCGACTTTAACAACGATGGTAAATATGATTCCATTTTCGCATTTGGTGCTCGCTCTTTTACTGTTTGGAATGCCACTACAGGTGCATTAGTTTGGGACAGTAAAGACGAATTTGAACAGCGTATTGCTAACATTTACCCGAGTAATTTTAATGCAAGCAACAGCAACAATACTTTTAAAAATAGAAGTGATGACAAAGGTCCTGAACCTGAGGCCATCACCGTAGGTAGAATATTAGATTCTACTTATGCATTTATAGGCTTGGAGCGTATTGGCGGTGTAATGATTTACAATATTACCAATCCTAACAACCCTTACTTTGTGAACTATATCAACACACGTGATTTTTCGCAAACACCGGGCTTAAATACAGGTGGAGATTTAGGTCCTGAAGGTTTGGTATTTATACCACGCAACCAAAGTCCTAATGGCAAAGATTTGTTATTGGTTTCTAACGAAATTAGTGGTACAGTTGCCATCATCGAGTTAGCATCACGTAGTCATTACCAAATGCAAATTTTACATTCATCAGATATGGAAAGTGGTTTGGCAGCAGTTGTTGACGCACCTAACTATGCAGCTATAATTGATAAATTGGAAGATGAACATGTAAATACATTAATT
>JBFYQC010000084.1:0-3572 GCA_041302975.1 Bacteroidota bacterium | reverse complement strand
TTAGACTTAACCTCTCCGGCCAGTACAACTTGCCCTGTAGTTACTAATGTTTCACAAGCAACTTTTGATTCAGGGTCAAAAGCTAAAAAGTTATCAATTAAAGCGTCCGAAATTTGATCGGCTACTTTGTCCGGGTGGCCTTCGCTAACCGATTCTGAAGTGAATAAATATGCCATGTTTATTTAATAGTGTTATGTTTAAACTTAGTCGGGCAAAAATACATTTTTATATGAAGTTACAAAGCCTTGATTATTAAATTTAAAGATTGCTTAAAAGCCTACGGAAATAAGCAACTGAAGCATTAAATTTGCAACATGCAGGATATAGAACCTCATTATAGGTGGAGAGACTTCTACCAAGCCGAGCACGATAGTAGATCGCCTTTTTTTGAACGCGAATACAGTGAATTTGAGTTTACTAACCAGATTTACAACTACCTTATACACCCTCAGTGGGATGAATTTGGATCGAATACACTTTACGTTAAAATATTGTTTGCTGAATATAGTGAAGGTTATACCATTATTGAATTGATTGGCGAGTGGAATGATGCCATTAACAATGATATAATGTTGTTAAAACGAGAGGTTGCTGAAATACTAATTGCAGAGGGTATTAATAAATTTATTTTAATTGGAGAAAATGTGTTGAACTACCATAGCAGCGATGATTGCTATTACGAGGAGTGGTTTCAGGATGTAGAAGATGGATGGATAGTGGCACTTAATTTTCAAGAGCACGTGCTTGATGAATTTAGAAGAAATAATATTGATTATTACCTAAATTTTGGAGGAGAGTTAGATGCGATGCACTGGCGTAAATTATCTCCGGCAAACCTATATCACCAAGTTTTAGGTGTAATTAGCAAAAGGCTAAATTAATTGCCATTCGCTCATGCATTTGGTTTGGCATTGTCAACCCTATTATACTTTATACATATAATTTTAATCTATTTATAACAAATATTGCTAGAACAAACAATACAACTTATCTGAGCCTTTATAATAGCTTTAGAATAGATCAAAAAACAAGTAACTACTTTAATCATACAAAAAGTATTAATAACAAAATTGAATTTAGTGGCTAAATAAGAATTCTACCTTTTATCAAATATTAGAGCAGTTTAGCCGTTTTACGTTTCAATACTATTAACTTCCTAGGCCTTAATTAAAACATAAATCTGTATGAAAACATCAATTAAAATCTTAACTGCAATGGTGGCAATTATTTTAGTGTCATCATTCAAAAAAAGCCATACTACCAACTTCATTGGTTCATATGGTGTTTCTTCAACAAATCACACCCTAATAAAACTTACCATTAATCAAGATGGCACTTTTTACTACCATGATTATTCTAATTTAAAAAAGAAAATTATTGTTATAGGCAATTGGACAGTAAAATACTCAAAAGTGGTTTTAAAGGGTAATGATAATTATACTAAATTCCATAATGTTTGGTCGTTTAATGAAAACGGACAAGTAGCAAAATCCAGAAAAGGGCTTAATTACTATAGATTATGTAAAACAACAGAATAGTAAAAAGTATTAACAAAACTAAATCAGAGAACTTTATTTAAATTAGGATAATCAAATTACACCATAGTAATAAAGGTATTTCCAACAAATTAACAAAGAAGCCGAAGAAATATCTTCGGCTTTTTTGTTACATCAACATCAAACAATTTTAGGGCAATTATTTTACCAGTAATTTGGTTCGCTACTTCTTCTTCCTCTACGTTGTGGTTTAAATTTAAAGGCAATTGCTATTTCGTTTTGAGCTGGAGCAAAACGACTAAACTCACCTACAAAATGATAATAATTATATGCTACCAAGAAACTGTTAATGTTAAAGCCAACACCACCAACGGCAGCACCGCTAGACCTGTATCCTAACTGAATTTTAAAGGCGTCATTTAGATACAGTGCTGCAATTGCATCAATAACTTTTTGGGTGTTGGTAAAGTTATAAAAGTTAACAGAAGGTTTGAAAAAGTTGGTAGATGAATGGCCGCCTAGTTTAAATTTATAACTGCCACCTACAACAGCAAACGCACTTAATGGTTCAGAAACACTAACCAACATAGGTGATGCCGCATACAATTCAAGTCCATTTCTGTTTTGATAAAGTATACCAGCGCCAGTGGTAAATAAAAACTGGTTAAGTTGTGGTGCATCAATATTGGGATCGGCTAAATTAACATTAGAACTTAATAAATCTTTATCCAAAACCGTTTGTATAAATCCTAAACTTAAGCCCAAACTTAAGTGATCATCTCGTGAAAAATCAACTTTTACACTATATGCTGCTTCGGCATTGGTGGTTTGAAAAATTCCTGAATTGTGGCTTATAAACTTTAATCCCACTGAAGAATTTCCGTATTTAGGAACATTGTTTAAAGGACTATGTACACTAAAATTAATGGTGCGCGCAGATGTATTTGTACCACCTACCAAAGTGCGCGCATTAAACATGGCAAAAGGAGCACCCGAGCTACCTGCCGATGCAGGATTTGCAATAAATGGATTTAGCAGTGTGGTATAAAAAGTTTCTCTATACTGAGCCTTTACACTAAATGCACTAACTAGTAATGTGGTGGTAATTATTGTTAGTTTTATAAATTTAATCATCATTAATTCTCTTTAAAATTATTTTACAAAAACGTTGATGGTTCCTTTAAACTCTTTACCTGTGGTTTGATTATAAAACACGTAATAATAAACACCATTAGAAACCCTATTTCCATCTACCATTGCGTTCCATTCGTTTTGGTAATTTCCTTTTACAGAATAAAGCTCAATTCCTATATCATTAAATATTTTTAAGCTATAATCTGCGTACAATGAAGCATTTTCTATTTCAAAATAGTCGTTTACACCATCACCATCTGGAGATATAAAATTATTTACTGGTAAAGGCTTATTTAATTCTATCTCATCTGCAATATTTATAGTAATTTCTGCGGTATCAGAAAGCACATTAACTAATGATTGATTGTCTCTAACCAATACTTTTATTTTATACTTATTTATACTCTCGTAATCGAATACAACTGTACTTGTTAATGCACCCGATGTTTCATCTATTTCAAATAAATCTGTTGCTGAAATTATACTATACCTTAAGTTAGCAGAAACATCAGGACTTGTTGATGTAATAATACCAATCAGTGTACCTTTAGGTTCATTTTCTTTTATAACAAACGCCTGATTATCTATTGAAGGCTTTTCTTTAGTATCGTTAATATTAATAACAAAAGCGGCTTCAATGGTCTCTCCATTTTTATCTTCTGTTTTAATTCTAACATTGTAAGTATTTTTCACCTCGTAATCGGCAATAAAATTGCTGAATAAAGAGTTTCCATCAATAATAAATAAAGCATTGTCTTGATCACCAACACCTGCTGCAAGTGTATAAGTATGTTGGTCGTTTCCATCCTCATCTGTAACAGTAAAAACACCAATTTGCTTTTGTACAGAATCATTCTCGAATAGTTTATTATTAGACAACCTGAGTTGTGTTGGGGCATCATTATCATCGGTAACATTAACATTGAATTGACGCTCAAGAGT
>JBFYQC010000083.1:0-15229 GCA_041302975.1 Bacteroidota bacterium | reverse complement strand
GGTTTCGGCATTATACACAATACCCACATGGTTTACTTGACCAAATGCCACTAACTTGTTTTTAGCCTTTTTATGTTTTATCTCTTTGTGCAATTGCCATTTGCCCAAAAAGTTTTTAATGTCTTCTATTAATTTCATTATGCAAGAACAAAGCTAAAATCTTAAATCAGTTTTACAATTAAATTATGTGTATAGATTACATCTCTTACAAGATTAATATCAGATATGGATTTTATTGGGTCTTGTTGATCATTTCCATGAACTCATCTTGACTAATAATTGGCACACTAAATGACGTGGCTTTTTTAAGCTTTTCGGGACCCATTTTATCACCGGCAATGAGGTAATTCAAGCTTTTGCTAATGCTACCAACATTTCTACCACCATTAATTTCAATCAAGTTTTTTAACTCATCTCTACTAATGGTAAAGGTACCGGAAACCACAAAAGATTTTCCTTCCAAAACATTACTGCGCTCCACACCAACCTCGTCTTCAATCTCAAGCTTTACCCCTGCTTCTTTTAATTTTGAGCAAACTACTATGTTTTGTTGATCGGCAAAAAACTTAAACACTTGTTCGGCTATTTTCTCTCCTATTTCATAAATCGCTGCTATTTCCTCTTTTGTTGCAATTGATAATTTATCGAGTGTTAAAAAATGGCGGGCTAATTTTTTTGCAACAGTTTCACCCACCATTCTTATTCCCAATGCAAACAACACACGCTCAAATGGAATTTGCTTTGATGCTTCAATTCCCTGCAAAACATTAACTACCGACTTTTCTTGTAATGAGCGTTTATTCCATTGATCTTTTTTCTCGTTATACGTCTCAAGCTCTATACCTATAAGATTTTCATAGGTTAAACTGTACAAATCGGCATAAGTCTTAATCATGCCCTTTTGGTATAAACCGGAAATTGTTTCACTACCCAAACTATCAATATTCATGGCTTTACGGCCAATAAAATGCTCTATTTTTCCAATTAACTGAGGCGCACAACCACTTTCATTTGGGCAATAATGCACTACTTCTCCTTCGCGCCTAACCAAGGTTGTATCACATTCAGGACAAACATCTGTGTACCTGATTTTTTCGGAAAACAAGCCTCTTTTTGAAACATCAACAGCCGTTACTTTAGGAATAATTTCTCCTCCTTTTTCAACAAACACCCAATCGTTTTCATACAAATCAAGTCGTTCTATTTCATCGGCATTGTAAAGACTAGCCCGTTTAACTGTTGTACCCGCCAATTGTACCGGTTTTAAATTGGCCACCGGTGTTATGGCACCCGTGCGCCCAACCTGATAGGTAACTTTTATTAATTGGGTTAACGCACTTTGCGCTTTGTACTTATATGATATGGCCCAACGAGGGTTCTTGGCAGTAAAACCCAACTCGCGTTGTTGTGCATAATTGTTCACTTTAATTACTACGCCATCAATCTCGTAACTTAAATGTTCGCGTTGTTTATCAAAGTGATTAATAAACTCCATTACATCGGTAATATTTTTGCATAAACGATATTGGTCGCTTACCTGAAAACCCCATTTTTTAGCCTTTTGTAAGCTTTCAAAATGTGTTTGTGCTACTTGATTATCAGCATAAATAAAATATAAAAAACAATCTAATGGTCGTTTAGCCACCTCGGCACTGTCCTGCATTTTTAATGTTCCAGACGCAAAGTTTCGTGGATTTTTATACAGTTTTTCTTTTATCTCATCCTCGTCAAATCCCTTATCTTCCAACTCTTTGCGGTAATCATTATTTAATTTATCAAAGGTTTTACGGTGCATAAAAATCTCACCACGTATATCAAAAGTATCAGGATAATCGCCATCTGGTAACTGAATAGGAATCGTTTTTATAGTTTTTACATTGGCTGTAACATCATCTCCTTGCACTCCATCTCCTCGGGTTACAGCCTTAACCAACTTGCCGTTTTCGTAAGTAATACTTATGGCTAAACCATCAAATTTTAACTCTACCACGTATTCAAAATCATCACCAATACTTTTCCTAACACGCTCATCAAACTCCCTTAACTCTTCTTCACTATAGGTATTACCAAGACTTAACATTGGGTACTTATGTTTTACCTGCACAAAGTTTTTGGTAATCTGCCCGCCAACTTTTTGTGTTGGCGAATTGGGATTTAAAAGATCGGAAAACTGCTTCTCAAGTGCTTCCAGCTCTTTCAGCATCATATCAAAATCGAAGTCACTTACTGTTGGTTGCGACAAAGTATAATAGTTATAATTGTGCTGATTAATTAATTCAGTTAATTCTTGTATTCGGATTTTAGCTTCTTGCTCGTTCATTGCTGCTAAATAAATTATTTTAACTCAATTGTTATTCACTAATGCATTAAAATAAAAAATGCATATTTGCCTTATGAGATGTTTATTCACTTGTATTCTCTTAATTTATTGGATTAAACCTGCTTTTGCCCAAGGTGCTTACGTTCCTTTAGGTTCCTACAGCATGCACTTAATTGATAGGCTTGAAATAAAATCAGGAGAACTTGCCAACCCAAAACAATTTAACACCACTGCAAAAGCATACTCAAGAAGTAGAATTGCTAATTATGCCAATGCATATGATAGCAGCAACTTAAGCAAACAAGATCGATTTAATTTAGAATATCTTAAAAACGACAACTTTGAGTTTAGCCTTAGTGAAAGAAGTAAATCGAAAAAGAATTTTAAAAATACCGGTTTGTACAAATACAAAGCTGCCCTATACACCGTATTAATTCCCGATTTTGAATTAATTGTAAATCCTGTTATATATCTAAGAGGTGAATATGATACCAAGCGAAATGACAGATTACCCTATTTTGTAAACAGGGGTATAAATATTAGAGGCCGAATTGGTAAGAACTTCAGTTTCTTTACAGAAACAGCCGAAGAAATACAAAGTTTAAATGGATGGAATTTAGAGTACTACAACCAATACAATGTACTTGCAGGACAAAACTTCATTAACACAAACACATACAAACCAAACGATAAATATCTTTTTAGTTATTGGAACGCTTCTGGTTATGTGGCTTACCAAGCAGGAAAATATGTTGATTTTCAATTTGGGCATGGAAAGAACTTTATCGGTAATGGATATAGATCATTGATGCGCTCCGATTTCTCGACAAATAATTTATTTTTACGCGTTAATACACGAATTTGGAAAATTAACTATACCAATATTTATGGTTATTTGTATGATTATACGCCATTTGTAACCAGATCAAGTATTGTTAAAAGGCATTATTATGCTACCACACATGCAAGTATAAACCTTACTAAAAATCTAAACATCGGATTGTTTGAAACCACCGTTTTCCAGCGCGATTCTGGTCATGAAAGCCGCGGTTATGATTTACAATATTTAAATCCGGTAATGTTTTACAATGCAGTAGACAATACGTTGAATAGCCCCGATAAAAACATACTTGGTATTGATTTTAAATACAATTTTGCTAAAAAATACCAGTTGTATGGGCAATTTGTTTTGTCTGAAATGAGTATTAACAAACGCTTAACAACTACTGGCTGGTGGGGGAATAAAGAAGCCTACCAAATAGGTTTAAAATGTATTGATCTATTTAAGGTATCCAATCTTGATTTACAACTGGAGTATAACCAGGCAAGACCATACTCTTATACTTCGTTTAATCCTAGAAATGCTTATGTAAATTACAACCAAAGCATGGCTCACCCATTAGGTGCCAATTTTAGAGAAGGATTGGCCATAATAAGATTTCAACCAACCGAGAAATTATTTATCAATACTCTCTTCAGTTTTAGTCATTATGGTAATGATACCAATGGTAGTAACTGGGGTAAAAACATTTCGTTAAGTTATGATACCCGTATACGCGAATTTGGCAATTATATTGGACAAGGCGTTAAAACCAATTTACTAATTATTGCTCCAACATTTAGTTACATGATAAAACATAACCTATTTGCAGAGCTTCAAATTTCATACAGAAACCAAACTAGCGAGTTGGGCATATTTAAATCAGAGATGTTTAATGTTGGGCTTGGTATAAGATGGAACATGAACACCAGAGAATGTAATTTTTAAACTTAGCATTTAATGAAATTAAAACATATACATTTATTATTAGCTCTATTTGTTATCACCATTCAGGTTATAGCACAAGGCACTTATATTCCATTGAATTCTTATTCGCAACACTTATTGGATAGGTTTGAAATAAAATCTGGCAGATTGGCCATACCTCAGGAGTTTAATACCACTGCAAAAGCTTTTCAACGAAACCGTATTGCCACTTATGTTGATAGCTTTAACATTACTGGAGCAAAATTAAGTAAGGTTGATTATTTTAACTTAGACTACCTGCAAAGTGATAATTTTGAGTTTACCAACGCAGAATCGAGTTTAAGTAAAACAAAACTGCCTGGAGTGTTTAAATACAAATCATCATTATTCGGAATTAAACATCCTGATTTTAATTTATCTATTAATCCGGTTACTTATTTACAGGGCGGTTACGATACGAGGTTAGACCACATTGTAAGAATAAACAATAGAGGAGTTGAGTTAAGGGGAAACATCGGCAAATCACTTGGTTTTTTTACCACTTTCAGCAACGAAATAATTGCACTTAATAGTTGGACTAAAGAATATTACACCAATAATAAGGTAGTACCGGGAGCATCTTTTTTAAAAGAGTACTCGGACACGAATATTGTAACTATAAATCACAATACTGCTAGTGGTTACATTGTTTATCAACCCAACAAATTTATTGATGTTCAAATGGGACATGGAAGAAATTTCATAGGAAATGGTTTCCGCACTTTTTATTTAAGTGATTTTAGCCGAGATCACTTTTTTGTACGCGCTAATACACGCTTTTGGCGAATTAATTACAGCAATATTTGGGGCCAAATTTATGATTGGAATCCTGCAAACCAGCGCAACTTACCCAAACGCCATTATTATGCCACCACTTATGCCAATATAAACTTAACCAAGAATTTTAATATTGGCTTGTTTCAAACCGTTTCATTCCAGCGTGACAGCGGTTACAATAGCACTGGTTATGACTTAGAATATTTAAACCCAATAATATTTTACAAACCTGTAGAAAATGGATTGAATAGCCCTGACAAGGTTATTTTAGGAGCTGATTTTAAATACAACTTTGCACGTCATTTTCAACTATACGGACAAGGTGTAATTAGTGAGTTTAGGATAAAAGATATGCTGGCCCGTAATGGCTGGTTTGGCAATAAATGGGCCACCCAACTTGGTTTAAAATACATTGATGTTTTAGGAGTAAAAAACTTGGATGCACAATATGAGTTAAATATTGCTCGCCCATATATGTATACTTCTTTTAATGCACTAAATGCTTATGTTAATTACAACCAAAATATGGCACATCCCTTGGGCGCAAATTTCATAGAGCACGTGGCTATTTTGCGTTATCAACCAGCAAACAGAATTAGCTTTAAAGGCACTTTCATTTTTGCCACTTATGGTAATGATACCAATGGTAGCAACTGGGGAAAAAATATTGCTCTTCCTTATAATGCAAGAAATTTACCCAGAGAATATGGAAACGAAATTGCACAAGGTGTAAAAACCACTTTGTTAATTTCTGATTTATTAGTAAGTTATATGGTAAAACACAATTTGTTTATTGATTTACAAGTAGCTTACCGTAAAACCAACAGCGAACTCAATCAGTTTAAAACAGAAGCCATATTGGTAAACGGTACCTTAAGGTGGAACTTTAACGAACGCAGGTGGGATTTTTAAACACTTGCGCATTAGCTTTTATTTACCGAAAATTGCAACTTAATTTTTAATACTAACATAGCATGGGACGCGTATTTGAGAAACGTAAACACAAAATGTTCGCTCGTTACAATAAGATGAGCCGCACATTTACCAAAATTGGGAAAGAGATTGCAATTGCTGTTAAAGCTGGCGGTGGCGACCCTGATGGCAACTCTCGTTTGCGCGCAATTATTGCCAATGCTAAAGCGGCAAACATGCCTAAAGCCAATATTGATGCTGCAATTTCTCGTGCATCAAGCAAACAAGATAAAGATTTTGAAGAAGTAGTATACGAAGGAAAAGGCCCACACGGTGTGGTTATGGTGATTGAAACTGCAACAGATAACCCAACACGTACCGTTGCAAACCTTAGAAGTTATTTTAACAAAAAAGGCGGTCAATTAATGGTAAGCGGTTCCCTTGATTTTATGTTTGAACGTAAAGGCATTTTCCGTATTCCGAACAATGGAATAAACCTTGAAGAATTAGAACTTGAATTGATTGATTATGGCATGGAAGAAATGGAAGATGATGGAGAAGGACACATTGCTATCTCTGTTCCTTTCACAGAATTTGGTTCTATGCAAAAAGCGTTAGAAGAACGTAAGTTTGAAATTACCAATGCAGAGTTACAACGTATACCAACCACAACCATTGAGTTAACTGAAGAACAAGAGCATGAAGTTCATTTACTTTTAGATTTGATTGAAGATGATGATGATATTACCAACGTTTGGACAAATATTAAATAACAAAAAAAGCGACCATTAATTGGTCGCTTTTTTTATGCTGTTTGATTAAGCTGATATCTTAAAAGTTTAACTGGGCTTGTAAACGCAATAAATTCCCTGTTTGAAAATTATTAGACAACTTATGGTCTTCAAACCTACGCTCTGACATGGTATACATGGCTACCAATTCGAAGTTCTTACTAGGTTGCCACTCCACTCCTATTTCAAATTCGCTAACCTCATAGCTACGTGCATCTAACTCATGCTTTTTACCACCTTGGTAATAATGGTAACGACTAAAAGGTATAATGGTTTGATTACCAAAATCTTTTTTGTAAGAAGCGGTGATGTAACCTCCATGCAAATTACGGACTTCTATAGAGTCTGTGTTTTTATTGTACTCGGGGCCCTTACCAATATTATACTCTGCCTGAATACCAAAAGGTTTGGGATAAAGAATGAATGACGCTGCAACACGTTGATCTGAATACGATTTATTAGCATTTGTTTTAACACCTGCAGTTAATTGGTCGCTTGTTACTACATAATTTCCGCTATATCCTTGCAAGCCCATTTCTACAATTTGATTCTTAATTTTAAATGGATAAGTTAAACGTGCAACAACATGAGGTTCATTATTTTGTTCAGGCTTATTAGCCGTTTGGCCGTTATAGGCACCAACACCAAATACGCCATAATCGCCAGAACCTTTTAAACCATCATTAACTAAACTGGTATATAATTTACGCACGTTTGCTGGAGCCCAATAAAAAAATACACCTAAATCGCGTTCATTGGAAACTGCACTATTTAGTGCATCATTTCTATCTAATGGTAAACGGTTTTGGCTCGATTGCATATTCTCAAAACCAAAAGGCACTTTACTTTGACCTATTCTTACCCTGTATTCGTTTTTACTGTCAATCCCTATATCAAAATAAGCATCGCGTAATTGACTGAAGTGTAATCCGGTTGATGATGCACTACTGGCAAAATCAGGTTGAACGTAAAAATATACGCGCTCATTAACCTGCCCGCTAAAAATAATACGCATACGTCTGATGAAAAATCCGCCATTTTCGCCCCAACTTCTATCTCCTTGCTCATTTTTAAGTTTTGAATTTGTTTCAAGTAACCTATTATATCGTATTTGAGAATAACCTCTAATGCTAAACGACTCAAACCATTGCTTTTTAGGGGCTGAGACTTGACTGAAACCTGTTAAGGTAATAAGTGTTAAAAAAAATGTAAAGTAGAACTTTGCCACGCCAATGTTAATTTAAAGTATAATTAATGTTAATTGGGTGCAAAAGTATGCCCACATGTGCAGTTCAATAAAACCGTAATGTTACCAGTATGTTAAATTAACGTTAATTGGGTTCTATTGTACTATTTTTGTATGTGGCACACCACAATCTTGGTTAATGGTGGTATTATCTTTTATTTTCGGACTAACGTAAGGAATACCAAGTCCTAAACCACGAAGAATAAATAAACATCCAATAAGTACTGCAAAATAGGGCGTAAGTTTATTAATAGCGCCCCTTATTGTAATTGACAAAAACTGCCCGACCAATGAAACACCATACATCATGGGTAATGTTCCAAGTCCAAACATCAACATAAATAAAGCGCCTTCCCAAGTATTTTGTGTTGCCACAGATCCTATCAAACCTATGTAAACAAAACCACAAGGCAATAATCCATTTAACATACCAATAGCAAATAATGCATAATATGTTTTGGTTTGAAACAGTTTTGAAATAAAACCTCCTGTTACATATTTAAAAGGATTTATATTGAGTTTACCTAATTTTGTGGAGGTAAATAATACGCTTAATATTATAATAATTCCGGCTGCAATGCTTATACTTTGTTGCAAACCAGCCAACTTTAAACCAAGTCCAAAGGTGCCCAATAGTGCTCCTAAAACTGCATAAGTAGTAATTCTACCAAGGTTATAAAGTAACTTTCCTAACGCCTTTTGTAAAACTGTATCACCAACTGTTGGCGTGGCCAAAGCTATTGGGCCGCACATACCTGCGCAGTGAAAACTGCCCAATAATCCGGTAAGGAAAGCCGTTAAAAAAATCATTCAATCACAAATTGTTTTTCGGCAGCCATCAGCTTGCCATTTAATGTCCACTCGAAAGTTACCTTCCAAACGCCCTTGGTTAATTGAGCAGTGGAGTATGCGTATTCACCTTTTTCGTTTAAAGCAAAATTGGTTTCGAAATCTAAGTTAACATCGCTTGGGCGGTAAAAAAGTGCTTTGCCCGATAATCCAACCGCATTACTCTTAAAAGTAATTAACTGCTTATTCAAGTCGAACGTAATATCACTTTCTACTCCTGCTGTAGCACTAAACTTATTAATTTCATCTTGGTACCTTACACCTTTTTCGTAATAATTATCATCTACTAAATCTACTTTTTGTGTACTGATTTTATAAACCATAAATGCCACAAAAAACATAAACGATAATCCGAAAAACACCAACTTATGACCCCAGTTAATTTTCATTTTTAATTGATTTACTTGTACGTTTATGTTTTAAAATTTAATAGGAGCAACAAAATTTGTAGTAATGGTATTCATTAATTTACCATTGCTATATACATCAACTTTAGCTTCTGTATTATTGGTTTTAATTGCCGATTGAGGCAATATAATAAAGAACGAACCTTTTACTAATCCATCTTCACCCAATTCAAAGGTATGTCCTTCCCTATCTACCATCTTTAATTCTGCTCCTGCAGGTGATGTAATTTTTAAATCGATTTGCTGAGTAGTAAACGTTTTATTCACCACTTCAAAATTATACATGTTGCTTATTTTTCCATCGTTTTGGGTTTGATGCAACATACCAGGGGTACGCAATACAGTAGCATCAACATCTTTTCGAGTAAACAACAAATAACTTAGTACACCCATTAATACCAATAGAATAATAGTATATGCCGCACTTCTTGGTGTAATACGTTTTACTTTTCCACTTGCTATTTCTTCTTGAGAGGCATAACGAATTAATCCTTTAGGTTGATTGATGTGTGTCATTACATCATTACACTCATCAATACATGCCGTACAATTAATACATTCAAGTTGGGTTCCATTTCTAATATCAATTCCGGTTGGACAAACTTGCACACAGCGCTTGCAATCCACACAGTCACCTAAACTTTGTTCAACACCTTTTTTTCTGAAACCACGGGGTTCGCCACGCAAAAAATCGTAAGCTACTACAATAGAATTTCTATCTAACATCAACCCCTGTAACCTGCCATAAGGACAAACCACAATACAAATAATTTCGCGAAATTTTGCGAATACGGCATAAAACACTCCCGAGAAAATAATAAGTGCAGTAAACTTGCCAAGGTGAGCCATCGGGCCATCAAGTACTAACATTTTCACTTCATCAATACCTATTAAATAACTTAAAAAGGTGTTTGCAATAAGCACTGACAATGCAAAGAACACAATATGTTTAGCTGTTTTTTTAATGATTTTTTCTGTGTTCCAAGACTGGTCGTCTAATTTTTTCTGGGCTTTAAAATCACCTTCAATAAAATACTCTATTTTACGGAAAAGCATTTCCATAAATATGGTTTGCGGACAAGCCCAACCGCACCACACGCGGCCAAATACAACGGTAAACACAATAATAAACATCACAAACGTAAGCATGAGCAATGCAAATAATGGCATATCCTGTGGCCAAAATGGAATACCTAAGATAATAAACTTACGCTCGAGCACATTTAGCAATAAAAGTGGATGACCATTAAGTTTAATAAATGGCCCAGCAAACAGCAGCACCATAAGTGAAATACTAAACCATGTGCGACCTGTATATAGAGGCCCTTTAGGTTTTTTTGGATAAACCCAATTACGATCTCCTCCTTTATCAACTAAAGAAATACTATCGCGATATTGTTCTCCACTTGGTGCTACTGCTTGATGAGACATTTTGTTTTTTTTAAAGTTATTGTGCTGAAGTACTATCTGTTGCAGCAGCTGTTGTTGTTGCTGCAGCTTTTTCTCCTTGAGGCTCTTTTGCACCTGGAGGGTTAGTTCCTTGTAAAGTTAAAATATAACTGGCCAATTCTTGCATTTGAGCTCCATTCATAGAGTTTTGCCAAGCCACCATACCTTTTGATGGTACACCATATTTAATTGTTTTAAAAACAGACTTCACATCACCACCGTGTATCCAATACTCATCAGTTAAATTTGGTCCAACTTTACCTTCACCTTTTTCGCCATGGCAAACGGCACATTTAGCGGTGTATACTTTTGCACCTTCGCCAATTTTAGCGTTATCTGTTAATAAGGTAACGCTGTTTTCGTCAATTAAATTACCTGCTTTTTTAATGTATTCTTGCTTTGATACTTCAGCTACTTTAAGCTCTGTTTCGTATTCTTTAGCTTGAAGTGGAGCTGCATCAAACACATGATAAGCCAAGAAATAAATAATACCAACAACTATGGTTCCGTAAAACAAAAAATTAAACCAAACCGGTATCGGGTTATTTAATTCTTTAATGCCGTCAAAATCATGATCAAGCTCCACATCCTTCTCTGCCGATAATGGTTTTAGACTTAGTATTTTCTCCCAAAATGTTTGCTCTTCTGCTACCGGATATTTACCGCCCGAAGATTCTATTTTAAGCATATACACTACTTTTTGAAGTGTAAACACTAATAACAAAAGAACAAAAAGCAATACGCCCAACATCATCATCAACAAATTATGAAACTCAATAATTGGAGCTCCGCTGTTTGGTTGGGCTATGGCAGCTGATGCAAGAAGCATCATTACTGCAGTTAATTTATACTTATTCATAATTGGATTTATTAATTATCTAAAGGGATGTTTTTCATTTTATTGATGTAGCCTTTATCGGCAGTAAATACCCACCATAATAAGCCAACAAAAAATAGAAAAAAAACAATTAACGAGAAGATGAGATATCCATCAACACCTTGCACATTTGCTAAAAACTGTTTCATTGTTTTGTTTTTATTTCCGTGATTGATGCCTTTTGAGCACCAATCAAGGAAGGTTAATTAATTACTTGCTGTTTTATTTTTTTTAATGTCAGTACCCATACGTTGTAGGTATGCGATAATTGCTATCATTTCTTTTTGGCTGTCGAGCGCAATACCTTCTTTTTTCAAGTTATCAGATATTATTTTGGCTTGCTCTGCTAATGAATTGTTTGCATTATCAATTTCATATTGAGTATAAGGTACACCTAAAGTTTTCATCGCTTTTAACTTTTTAATGGTGGTACTTACATCAATGTCTTGATCGGCTAACCACTGGTACTTAGGCATAATGCTACCCGGAGACATGGTTCTAGGATCCATCATGTGGTGGTAGTGCCAGCTGTCAGGATATTTACCGCCAATACGCATCAAATCTGGTCCGGTACGTTTTGATCCCCATAAAAATGGATGGTCATATACGTACTCACCTGCTTTAGAATACTCGCCCATGTAGCGTTCTGTTTCGCTACGGAACGGACGAACCCACTGTGAGTGACAAACGTTACATCCTTCACGGATATAAATATCACGACCTTGTAACTCAAGAGGCGTATAAGGTTTTACACTGGCTATGGTTGGTATGTTTGATTTGATTAAGAACGTTGGAATCATTTCTACCGCACCACCAATAACAATCATGATTACTGCTAATACCGTAAACGTAATTGGTTTTTTCTCTAACACTGCATGCCAAAATTCTCCTTTTTTAAATAAGGTTGATTTCTCTAATGCAGGTGCTTCAGCTGGCTCATTAGCAACCAAACTTCCTTGTTTAATGGTTTTAACAATATTATAAATTAACACCAAGAAACCGGCCAAGTACAAAGTACCACCTACTGAACGTAAAACATGCAACGGTAAAATTTGCAAGGTAATTTTTAAGAATTCAGGATATTGTAATGTGCCTTCAGGAGTAAACTCTTTCCACATTAAACCTTGTGTAAATCCGCTCCAGTACATTGGAATTGCATAAAATACAATACCTAAAGTTGCCAACCAAAAGTGGGTATTCATTAACTTTTTAGAGTAAATGGTGGTATTGTAAATGCGCGGGATAATCCAATATAAAATAGCAAAGGTTAATAAACCATTCCAACCTAAAGCCCCCACGTGAACGTGTGCTACAATCCAATCAGTAAAATGTGCAATAGCATTTACGTTTTTAAGCGAAAGCAAAGGGCCTTCAAAAGTAGCCATACCATATGCAGTAACACCTACAGCAAACATTTTCAAAATAGGCTCATCACGCACCTTATCCCAAGCACCACGTAAAGTTAATAAACCGTTAACCATACCACCCCAACTTGGTGCAATAAGCATAATAGAGAACACCACACCTAACGATTGTGCCCAATCTGGCAACGATGAGTACAACAAATGGTGAGGGCCGGCCCAAATGTATAAGAATATTAAAGACCAAAAGTGTAAAATAGAAAGTTTGTATGAGTAAACAGGACGACCAGCTGCTTTAGGTAAGAAATAATACATCATACCCAAAAACGGAGTAGTTAAGAAAAATGCAACCGCATTATGTCCGTACCACCATTGTACCAATGCATCTTGCACACCGGCATATACCGAGTAACTTTTTGTTAAGCTAATAGGCAACTCGATAGAGTTTACAATGTGTAACACCGCAACAGTAACAAACGTAGCCAAGTAAAACCATATGGCCACATACATTTGTTTTTCTCTGCGTTTAATAATAGTACCAATCATATTGATACCAAATGTTACCCAAACAAGGGCAATCATAATATCAATTGGCCACTCCAATTCGGCATACTCTTTTGATGAAGTATATCCCAACGGTAAAGAAATTGCAGCCAATAAAATAATGGTTTGCCATCCCCAAAAGTGAATACGACTCAATACATCGCTATACATACGTGCTTTGCACAAACGTTGTAATGAGTAATAAACACCCATAAAAATAGCGTTACCAACAAATGCAAAAATAATTGCATTGGTGTGTAACGGACGAATACGCCCGAAAGTGGTGTACTGATTCCCGAGGTTTGCTGCAGGTTCGTACAATTGAATTGCTGCTAATAGACCTACAATCATGCCAACCACACCAAAAATGATGGTGGCAATGGCGAAGTCTCTCACAATTTTGTTGTCGTAGTTAAATTTTTCAATTTGCATGGTATTGGTTTTGTTAGAGTTTTTTAATTGAAATTTGAGGGTACATTTTAAATTCTTTTGTGTTGTTAATTAGTGTCTGTTGTCGATTGGTTATTTGTGGTATTTGTTGTTTCTGTTTTTGGTTTGATGTCGTCAAAAAGAATACGAACTGATGGCGTATAATCATCATCCATTTGGCCCGACCTTACCGACCAAATAAAGGCTCCTAAAAAACCTATGGCCAATAAAAAACTACATCCTATTAATATAAACATTACGCTCATTGTAAGCCTCCTTTTTTAGCAAAAAATGTGGTGGTTAATGTGGTAAATGCTATTACAGTTACCGAACTTATTGGCATAAGCACTGCAGCAAACAAAGGCGATAAAGTGCCTTGAACCGCAAAACTTAAACCTACTATATTGTATATTAAAGAAATGATAAAACTTATATGTATAACCTTTAAAGTATTTTTAGCGAAACCAAAGTATTTAGGGAAATTAGAAAATACTTCTGCATCCATAATCACATCACTTGCTGGAGAAAAATGCGCTGTATTTTCTGTTACCGAAATACCAACATGGGCAGCTTTAAGCGCACCAGCATCATTTAATCCATCGCCAATCATTACCACTTTTTTATTTTGTTGTTGTAAGCTTTGTATAAAATTCAACTTATCGGCTGGAGTTTGGTTAAACAACATGTTTTCGTCATGCTTAAAAAATACTTTTAAGTTGTTGCGCTCTTTATCGTTATCACCAGATAATAAATATTGGTTAAAGCTAGGATTTAACTGACTTAAAACTTCATCCAAACCATTGCGATAACCTTGTTCCATCTCAAAATACCCAACCAATACTTGGTTAATTTTGATATAAACTCTAGTAGCTAAATTGTTTGCTTTATCATGCACATCAGCTCCCACAAAACTTCTAGAGCCTACTAAAACTATTACTCCGTTTACTTCTGCTTCAATTCCATTTCCGGCTGTTTCGGTGTATGCATTTATAGCAGGCATATTTTGTGTACCTAAGTATGTTTTAATTTTTTGGCTTAACGGATGAATTGATTGTGATACAACTGCTGATATAATTTGTTGTTGCGCTACAGTTAACACATCACCAAAAAACAAAATGCTTGAAGCAGATGGCTGAGTTAATGTTCCTGTTTTATCAAAAACCATGGTATCCATGTGGGCCATTTGCTCAACCACAGCAGGCGATTTAATGTAAAACTTATTACGGCCCAAAACACGCATGGCAGTACCTAATGCAAACGGACTTGACAGCGCCAATGCACATGGACAAGCTATAATTAATACTGCTGTAAAGGCATTTAACGATAAAGATGGATTTACCACAAACCAAAATGCTGCACTGCCAAAAGCAACAATTAAAAGCGCAATGGTAAAATATTTACTAACCACCTGCTGAAAACTTTGAATATTACTTGTGGTATTTTTGGCAAACGTTTCGTTGTTCCATAATTGTGTGAGGTAAC
>JBFYQC010000082.1:0-8167 GCA_041302975.1 Bacteroidota bacterium | reverse complement strand
AAACAAGGACAAATACCGGCCAAGCGCCACGTGCAATTTAGAAAACCCGATGGTAAACTCTATTCGGAAGAATTGGTGAGCACTGAAGGCTTTAGCAGCATATACAGTTTGGTATACCATTGCCACCCGCCCACATTGGTTAAACATATTGGTGAACCATACGATATTGCCCCCAAAGCAGCCATAAAAAAGAACTTACAAAACCGTAGTTTTTTAACCTTTAAAACAGCTCCGGTTGATGATTATTTGGCCAGTAAAGTTTACACGTTATTTAACAATGATGTGTATTTGGCATCTGCGGCTCCTAAAAAGAGTATGACCGATTACTTTTACAAAAATGCTGATGCAGATGAAGTAATATTTGTACACGAGGGTAGCGGTGTTTTAAAAACGTTATATGGTGATATTCCATTTGAATACGGTGACTATTTAGTAGTACCTAGGGGTGTTATTTACCAAATGCATTTTAACACCGAACAAAACAGGTTATTTATTACGGAGAGCTTCTCTCCTATTCGTCCACCAAAACGATACATTAATTCTTTCGGACAATTACTTGAGCACTCACCATATTGCGAGCGTGATATTAAACTGCCCGTGCTTACCAAAACACATGATGAGTTAGGTGATTTTAAAGTAATGATTAAAAAACAGGATATGATATTTCCTTACACCCTTGGCTCACATCCGTTTGATGCCATTGGTTGGGATGGTTATCAATATCCTTACGGTTTTAGTATTCACAACTATGAGCCTATAACAGGTCGCGTGCACATGCCACCTCCAATTCATCAAACATTTGAAGGACACAACTTCGTAATTTGCTCATTTGTTCCGCGTTTGTATGATTACCATCCGGATTCAATACCGGCACCATATAACCACAGCAATGTAGATAGCGATGAGGTGTTGTATTATGTTGATGGTGACTTTATGAGCCGCAAACACGTGGAGCGTGGTATGATTAGTTTGCATCCAAAAGGTATTCCTCACGGACCACATCCGGGCACCGTTGAAAAATCAATAGGACAAAAAGAAACACGTGAATTAGCGGTAATGATTGATCCATTTTATCCATTACAAATAACAGAAGAAGCAATGAAAATGGAAGACCCGGGTTACTATAAAACGTGGGTTGAATAACGCTGATTAAAATATTAAGAATAAATAATAGAATGGAAACCTTAGAAGTAAAAAAACAAGAAACCATGCAAGATTTTTTGCCACTAAACGGCACCGATTTCATTGAGCTTTGGGTTGGAAATGCCAAACAATCGGCTCATTATTATAAAACTGCTTTTGGTTTTCAGAGTTTGGCTTATGCCGGACCGGAAACAGGTGTTAAAGACCGCGTATCATATGTTTTAATTCAAAACAAAATGCGTTTAATTTTAACATCGCCATTACGCAGTGATAGCCATATTGCCGAACATCACCGCAAACACGGAGATGGTGTGAAGTATTTAGCACTTTGGGTTGATGATGCTTACGATGCATACGAAAAAACCACTGGTAAAGGTGGTGTAGGTACTGTTAAACCAACCACATTAAACGATAAAGATGGCGAAGTACGCATGAGTGGTATTAAAACCTATGGTGAAGTAGAGCATTTGTTTATTGAGCGTAAAAATTACAACGGTGTATTTATGCCGGGTTATGTAAAATGGGAAAGCAGCTACAATCCTGAGCCAACAGGATTATTGTATGTTGACCATTGCGTAGGTAATGTAGGTTGGAACCAAATGAATCCTTGGGTAAAGTTTTATGAAGATGTGATGGGTTTTAAAAACATACTTTCGTTTGACGATAATGACATCAGCACCGAATACTCTGCTTTGATGAGTAAAGTAATGAGCAATGGCAATGGGTATGTTAAATTTCCTATTAACGAACCCGCTGAAGGAAAGAAAAAATCGCAGGTAGAAGAATACCTTGATTTTTATGAGGGCGAAGGTGTACAACATATTGCTATTGCAACAAAAGATATTGTTGCCACTGTTCGTCAGTTAATGGCTAGAGGTGTTGAATTTTTAAAAGTTCCGGATAGTTATTACAACGATTTGTTTGAACGAGTGGGTACAATTGAAGAAGACATTGCACCGTTACGCGAATTAGGTATTTTGGTTGATAGAGATGATGAAGGATACTTACTGCAATTGTTTACCAAACCGGTTGAAGACAGACCAACCATGTTCTTTGAAATTATACAACGCAAAGGAGCAAAAAGCTTTGGCAAAGGTAATTTTAAAGCTTTGTTTGAAGCCCTAGAAAGAGAGCAAGCAAACAGAGGTAATTTGTAATTGTAAAAGATTATTTTGTAATATTAAAAAGACGTAGAAAATATCTGCGTCTTTTTTTATTTTGTACCCACTTATGACAAGAATAACAAAAGCAAAAAGAGATAAAATACTTCATTCTGAAAGGCGATTTCTAGAAGGACCACGCTCAAGATTCAGGGAGCTTAAGTTTTTATTTAAAGTACTGAATGAGTTTGTTAGGGGATTTCAGAAACTACACTTTGTAGGACCTTGCGTTACTGTATTTGGCAGTGCACGTTTTAAAGAAGACCACCCTTATTATCAAACTACAGTGAAGCTTAGTGCCGAAATTAGCAAATTAGGTTTTACCATTATTACCGGTGGTGGACCGGGTATTATGGAAGCCGCCAACCGAGGTGCTTTTGAGGCAGGAGGACAATCCATTGGTTGTAATATTGTTTTACCACACGAGCAAAAAGAAAATCCATACGTACACACTTCGGTAGAGTTTAAATACTTTTTTGTGCGCAAAACACTTTTGGTAAAATACTCGTATGCGTTTGTAATTATGCCGGGCGGCTGGGGCACCATGGATGAAATGTTTGAAGCATTAACCTTGATTCAAACAGGTAAAATACAAGAGTTTCCGGTGGTATTATTTGGTAAAGACTATTGGAAAAACTTAATTGAGTTAACCGAAGATATGATTAGAAACAAAACCGTATCGGAAGCTGAAATTAAAGAATATTTACTCATAACCGACTCTATTGATGAGGCCGTAGCACACTTAAAAAAACATGCCATAGGTAAATTTGGTTTGAAGAAAACAAGAATCCTTAAACCTAAAAAATGGTTGGGAGAATGGTTTAATAAAGCATCATAACAACAAAGTCGGGCTAGCCCGACTTTGTTATTTTAAAGTTTTCTTTTGTCACTTTTTGTGTGGGCAAATGTTAATTCAACGAGACTAAAAACCAACTTATAACAACGAGTTAAAAAGTAACCAAAAAGCCCACCGCGAATGCCAAATCCGACCTGATTCCTCGCACAAAACCAACCGCCCCTTGTTCCGAAGCTTCGGAACGAATCAGTCGGATTTCACACCATTCGTGGACACCCACCGCACGCTGAATCATTCAAGCATAATTTATTCATATAAGGTTTAACCCAAACTTATTCATGAGCAATGAATAGTGCTTTAAGGACTCTATTCAGCACATGAAATTGTGAAAACAGTTTCAATTATTTACTCAAAAAACGGGATCCCTTTATCGTCTTTGTATATTTTTATTATATTGAGCTTTTTAGGGTTAATACTTTTTTTATGGTATTGTACAAGTGTATCGTTTAACACTGTTTTTAGAGTTATTTGTGACAAGTTAGTATTAAAATTTAATAAGCAAGCATATAAAATGTAACCTCTATCTGAATATACAGATGCGGAAGAGCAGGTGGAAATCAGGCTATCACTCATATAAATCTTTAATATATCATAATCATCTCGGTAGTTAAAGACTCTTATTTCGACATTACCTTTGTTTTTAACAGTTTCCTTATTAATCCTTTTTACTATATAATATGTGTTAATAACTCTACAATTACTAAATACAAAAAGCACCAATACGAGAAAAAAAAGTAGTTTTAAATTAGTTTTCATAAACATCGTAGGCTATAAATTGCAGAACTTCACGTGACGTGCGTTTGTCGTTATATTTTCTAACATAGTTAAACGTTTCATTGGCTTATCATTAACACCACCAAAATAACTTTAATTTTAAAACTGAACAAACGCATAAACTAAAACCCGCTAAGTTTTGGTTAGTGGGGTTGCTTGTTTTTACTCTATACCACACGAGAGGACTCGTGCGGGAGCGGCGGTTTGGGGTGCAACCCCAAGACAAAAGCTAACTCAACAATCTGCAAACGTCAATCAACTTTCGTTCACCCAAACCCATAAAAAAAGTCGGGCTTGCCCGACTTTTTTATTTTATCTTACTATCGTTTGCTCCCTATCCGGGCCAATAGATATCACACTCATTTTTAATCCTACTTGTTCTTCTACATATTCCATGTAGGCTTTAAAGTTTGCAGGTAATTCTTCAAACTTACGTAGTCCGGTTAAGTCTTCACTCCATCCCTTAAACTCTTTAAACAATGGTTTTATTGGCGCATCGTTAAAGTTGTACGGAATTTCTGTTACACGAGCGCCATCAATATCGTATGCATCACAAACAGGTACTACATCAAACCCACTTAATACATCGCTTTTGGTGCAAATTAAATCGGTAACACCGTTAAGCATAATGGCATATTTAAGTGTTGGTAAATCTAACCAACCTGTTCTGCGCGGGCGGCCGGTTGTTGCTCCAAACTCAAAACCTTGTTTACGTAATTGTTCTCCGGTATCATCGTGTAACTCGGTAGGAAAAGGTCCGCTACCTACGCGTGTGCAGTATGCTTTAAATATACCGTATACTTTATTTATTTTTTGAGGAGCCACTCCTAAACCACTGCATACACCACCAGTAATGGTGTTTGATGAAGTTACAAATGGATAAGTTCCAAAATCAATATCCAACAAAGTACCTTGCGCACCTTCTGCTAATACTTTTTTGCCCTCGTTAATTAACTTATTAATAAAATACTCAGAGCTGATGATTTGAAATTGTTTTAAAAACTCAACAGCTTCAAAAAATGCGGGTTCGTGTTCGTTTAAGTTGTAGCTAAAATTAAATCTATCTAACAACAGCTTATGGTTAGCAACCGCTGTTTGGTATTTCTCTTTAAAGTTTAGTGTTAAAATATCACCCACACGCATGCCGCTTCTGCCAATTTTGTCTTGGTAAGTTGGGCTGATACCTCTTAGCGTAGAACCAATTTTATGTTCCCCTTTTTGTGCTTCGCTTGCAGCATCAACCAAACGGTGTGTTGGTATAATTAAATGTGCTTTTTCAGATATGTAAAGGTTCTTTCTAGGATCAACTCCTGAAGCCATTACCTTTTCAATTTCTTTTTTTAATGTAATCGGGTCGATTACCACACCGTTACCTATAATATTAATGGTATGTTGATGAAAAATACCTGAAGGGATGGTGTTTAAAACATGTTTTTGTCCGTTAAACTCTAACGAGTGTCCTGCATTTGGCCCACCTTGAAATCTGGCAACTACATCATACTGCGGTGTTAATACATCTACAATTTTACCTTTTCCTTCATCACCCCATTGAAGGCCTAAAACTACATCTATCATTTTTACTTTATTATATCGTTGGGTTTAAACAAGGCTTAAACCATAATTAAATCTGTTTTTTGTTAAGCAATTTGCTTGCTGCATGTATTACATTTACCGTTGGCGGTCTTAGGATTTCCGAATAAATGTAACGAGTGTTCTGTAACTGTAAAATCTAACAAATCACCCATCATGCTTTTTATTTGTTGAATGCGTGGGTCGCAAAACTCCAAGATTCTGTTGCAATGGTTACAAATCATATGGTCGTGTTGTTTATGACCATAAGCACCTTCGTAACGGGCCAGGTTTTTACCAAATTGATGTTTGGTTACCAAGCCTGCATCCAGCAATAAATCTAACGTATTGTATACAGTAGCACGGCTAACCCTGTAGTTACGGTTTTTCATGTGAACGTATAAGGTTTCCACATCAAAATGCTCTTTACTGCTGTAAATTTCGTCTAAGATGGCAAAACGTTCGGGAGTTTTACGCTGTTGTTTTTGCTCTAAAAAAGCGATAAACAACTTCTTAACTTCATCTTTTATATTTTCGGTAGAATGATTTGCCTGCATATCTTGCTTCAACAATGCCGCAAAATAACACACATTTTGGCATTAATAAAATAATGTTGAATAAGTTATACATAACATTACCACAATCCGCGTCATTCTTGACCTATCTTAGATCATATCCTCCCTGCTTACTTTAATAAGCGGACTAGATGCCTTGATTTTATTCATTAACTCATCTAATTGTAAGGTGTCATAAACTTCCAACTCAATATTACCTTCAAACATTCCTGCTTTTGATGAAATATGAATGGCATGCATATTAATTTGTAATTGCTTACTAATAATGTCGGTTATGATACTAACAATACCCACGCTGTCAATCCCCTGTACTTTAATGTGTGTGGTAAATGCTTTTGATTTCTCGAAAATTTGATTCGCCCATTTAGCCTTAATTACGCGGTAACCATAATTACTCATTAAGCTAATAGCATTGCTGCAATTAGTTCTGTGAATTTTAACGCCCTCTCCTACTGTAATAAATCCAAAAATCTCATCCCCAGGAATTGGATTACAACATTTACTGAAACTATAAGGCAAATCGCTATCGTCACCAATAATTACACCATCTTTAGGTATGTTTTTATTAGCATCTTTTTGTGCCGCTTTGGCTTCTTTTTGTTGTTTAACTTCTTGTAAATGCTCAAGTTTTTGCTGCCTTACGTATTCTAATATTTCAGCAATATGTATTTTTGTTTTGTCAATTTTCTCATCGGCAACTTGGGCATACAATTCTGTAACAGTAGGCAACTTGTAGTAAGCTATCATATCCTGCAACGCATCACTGGTAAAAGGCATTTTTTCTTGAGTAAATTTACGCTCTAAAATTTCTTTACCCATAGCAGCTGCGCGCATTTTTACTTGCTTAAACCAATCGCGAATTTTGCTTTTAGCCTTAGCAGTAACTACATAGTTTATCCATTCTTCTTTGGGAACTTGTTTTGTTGATGTTAAAATTTCAACCTGATCACCATTGGCAAGAACATTATTTAATGGAACCAACTTGTTGTTCACTTTTCCTCCAATACATTGCTCGCCAAGTTGAGAGTGTACATCAAATGCAAAATCTAGAATAGTAGCGTTTGCAGGAAGTTTGCGCAATTCTCCTTTTGGAGTAAACACAAAAATTTCATCCGCAAAAAAATTCATTTTAAAATCGTCTAGGAAATCAAGAGCATTTTGATCGGTATCTTCTAAAATTTCTCTTACACGACCTAACCATTCTTCTAAACCTGCATCTTGTTTGGTGTTGCTGTCTTTATATTTCCAATGCGCTGCGTAACCCTTTTCAGCAATTTCATTCATTCTACGAGTTCTTACTTGCACTTCAACCCACTTGCCTTTCGGCCCCATAACTGTGGTATGCAAACTTTCGTAACCATTGGCTTTTGGCGAACTTACCCAATCGCGCAACCTATCAGGATTTGGGCGATAATTATTCGTAACTATGGAATAAACCCTCCAGCAATCTGACTTCTCATCGTCAAATTCTGTATCAATAATTATCCTAATGGCAAACAAATCATATACCTCCTCAAAAGGTATATTTTGCTTCCTCATCTTATTTAAAATAGAATGTATTGATTTGGGCCTTCCTTTAATTTCGTATTTAAATCCTTCTTTATCTAAATCTTCTATAAGCGGCTCAATAAACTGTTTGATGTAACGGTTACGTTGAAGTTTGGTTTCTTGTAACTTATTTTTAACAAAGTTGTATTTATCGGGCTCTAGATACTTGGTTGCTAAATCTTCCAACTCGGTTTTAATAGCATATAAACCCAAACGGTGAGCTAAAGGAGCATAAACATATTGCGTTTCGCTTGCAATTTTCAATTGCGATTTAGGACTCATAGAATCCAACGTGCGCATGTTATGTAACCTATCTGCTAATTTTATTAATATAACCCTAACATCATCACTCAAGGTTAGTAATAACTTTTTAAAATTTTCCGCTTGTATTGATTTATCTTGTTGCTCGAAAACACCTGAAATTTTTGTTAATCCATCAATAATGGTTGATACCTTTTTCCCAAAATTAAGTTCAATTACTTCAAGTGTAATATCAGTATCTTCAACCACATCGTGCAACAGCGCACAAATTATAGATGTAG
>JBFYQC010000081.1:0-4562 GCA_041302975.1 Bacteroidota bacterium | reverse complement strand
GTTCCTGCTCCTCCGTATGTTGAGAAAAGCGTTGCATGCAAAGGTAATTGGCGTGCACCTGTTAAATTAGAGGCATTGTAACGTGCAATATTATTGTCACCAAAATAGTATACAAAATCTTGAGTTACTGCTATTCCCCCTCTATCATCACCCGTTAAGTTATTATGATCAATACTGTTTACTCCTGCAAGTAATGTTCCTTGAGCTTCATTTCTTACGTAAACCGTATCTGTTACATTGTAGGTTCTTGTGTATGAATTACCTGTTGAAAGCAAGGTGGTTAAAGCTGCATTATCGTACCACTTGGTAACATAACCACTTGGAGTTGTTGACGTGTTTGTTAATGTAATACTTGCACTTGCTGCACAAGTTGCGTTATTATTGACCGCTGGTGCTGTAACAATGTTTAAAGATACTTGAGCATTTGAAGAAGTTACGTTTGAACATGAGTCTGCAATTACAACAGAGTATGAACCAACATCAGAGGCTGTCATGTTACTAATCAAATATGTATTTGTATTAGCACCTGTAATGTTTACTCCATTTTTACGCCATTGGTATGTTAATGTTCCTGTACCAGTAGTTGATACACTTATACTTCCTGAAGCACCCAAGCATATTTGTGAACCGGTTGGTTGAGTTGTTATTATGGGGCCACTACCAACTTTTGCAATTATTGCAGTTCTGACTGCGGTTGTACATCCGTTTGCAGTTGCATCTACATAGTAGGTAGAAGTTGTGTTTATACTTGGTGTAGTAAAACTAGTACCTGTGCCTATACTTGTGCCTCCTATGGCTACATTGTACCAATTAATAGTACCTGCATTTGAAGTAGCTGATAACGTTACAGTACCTGCACCGCAACGGCTTGCTGGAGTGCTTGAGGTAATGGTTGTGGAAGGATCAACTGTCACAATTACAGTATCAATAGCCGAGTTACAATTATTACCCCAAGTAATAGGAAGGTTAACATATCCGCCAATTTCTGCAAATCCAGCAGATGCAGTATAAGGTGTTCCTGTTTCAAAATGAAAATACATTCGGTTATTCCATGGTGAATAGGCAATAGCTGCCATATCGGAGAATATTGCAACGCCAGCAGGTGAAGCACCTGGATTAAATACCACAGTGTTAGCATCACCTTCAACATGATACTTTGCAATCCCCGAATTATATAAGGATGATCTGTAAGTAATATAATGGTTTCCGTTTTCAATAGTTGCAAAACCGTAAGCGCCCCAACTTTCTGAGGCGCGTGGATTAAAGTTTGCTCTTGCAATTGCAAGACTTGTAACAACACCCGTGATAGTATTTACTTTAACAACCTCTGTTATACCAACTAGTACAAAATCATTACCCGGGGCTAACATACCCGACAAAGTAACTGAAGATGATAAAGTTATTGACGAACCAGCAATAGCAGTTAATCCGGTATCTACTCGCCATAAATGTGTGGCAGTGCCGGGTGTTGTGCCATAAAATGGTCCAACAGCATTACCAAAGGCAAATAGAGTACCACTACCACCTGAAGTTGCAAACAATGCAGCCACTAAAGGTAACCTACGAGCTCCAGTTAAATTTGATGCGTTGTAACGCGCAATATAGTTATCACCAAAATAATAAACGTAATCTTGTGTAACAGCAATACCACCTCTATCATCACCTGTTAAGCTATTGTGGTCAACGGTATTTACACCAGCTAATAGTATTCCCGGAGACTCATCGCGAACATACATCGTATCTGTAACAGTATAATTCCTAGTCAATGAACTGCCTGTGCTTAATAAATTTGTTAAAGCGGCATCATCATACCATTTGGTGTTGTAATTAGGTGGCGGAGTTGTGGTATTGGTTAAAGTAATGTTTCCACTACTTCCACAAATTCTTTGATTTGCAATAGTTGGTGCAACGAAACTTAAAAGTGATACACGCGCTACGGCTGATGTTGTAACACCACAAGTATCAAATACCAAAACGGTATATGCACCTGTATCAGCTAAACTCATACTTGCAATAGTATAATTAGATGTATTGGCTAAAGGTATATTAACTCCATTTTTACGCCATTGATAGGTTAATACCCCAATTCCATTTGCTGAAACGGATAATAATCCACCTTGAGATAAGCAAATAGTTGAAGATGCAGGTTGAGTTGTTATAATCGGTCCTGTTGAAACATCTATTCGGGCTATGTTTGTTATTGATTGAGCTGACAGACCTATTAGAGAACAAGTATCTTTAATAACTAATATGTATGAACCTGTATCAGACCATGATAATGACGACCTACTTAATGTAGATGTTGTTGCACCACTTACTGCTACTCCGTTTTTGTACCATTGGTAAACTGATGTACCATTACCTGTTACTTGAGCTGATAAAGAAACAGGAAAACCCAAACATGTTCGTTTTGAAATCGGTTGAACACTAATAATTGGGGCAAAACATGCAGGAGCAGCACATGTTGTATTGATTGCTCCTTCACTCCAGTTTGATACAGTACCGGCTAATGCAAAATTATTTAAAGTCATATTTAACCCATTCAAACTCGAATCGGCCAAAGTTGTTATATTGGTATTTGGGTTTGCTACTATACCTCTGTTGAATTTATAATAAGCTCTCAAACCAAACCGGTTATTTGGATGCAATTCACAACTTCTATTGGTTTGAATTTCACTAGCACCCAATATTCGCCTCCAAATCTTAACGTCATCAATGTTACCATTAAAATAACGCGGTGAAGTGAGATAATCAACTCCTATTGTTATACTATCAGTGTTGATTTGAGGTGCTGTATAAGTGCCCGTTGTTGAGGTTAATATTCCATTAATATATATTTTAGGATTACCAGCGCTACTATTAACTACTACAGCTACATGTTGCCATTGATTCGCCATTAAAACACCATTAGTAGTTGATAATCCGTTAAAGTTAATTGAAGAAAATGGTGATACATTACCTAAACGCAACGTAAAGCCATTTGCCCCTAAATTTTGGTGTTTACTAACAATACCCGCCAAAGCGTTAAAGGTGCTAGGTTTTATCCATGCTTCTATAGTGAAGCTATCCGTAAGGTGTAAATTAGTATTATTCGCAATAGAACAATAATCGTTTATTCCATCAAAATTAAGAGATCCTGCTGGTCCTTGAATCGGGTAACCCAACCATGAATTACTAATTCCGGAAAAAAGAAAAATTCTATTATTTGCAAAAGAAAAACCCCAAGTACTTGGAGCTGGTGCCGAAGCTGGTAATTGATAATAATGAGAGGACAATCCGCCAGTTAATGGATAAGTGTAAAGTCTTTTATTTGTAAAATCGAAAAAACCCAACTCTTGACCAACAATTCCAGTATATGCAATGTGGTTGCCAAAAAAACTAGCTCCTGAAGGTATTATTACCGTTATAGTTCCAAGTAGCACGCCTGTTGCACTATAACGCCTTACAGCCCCTGCCGAAACAGGAATAAGATACTCACTGGTATTAGGATTATATGTTGCACCAGCCTGATTGTTAGTAGAGAATGTACCTGTTATTATTGAAACAACATTTCCACTAGGTGAACCGCTGGCATCAAGGGGATAATATCCAATAGTTGATGCTAGATAATTACTTCCTTCTATTCTATTGGTATTAGGGTTATACCATAAACCTCGATTATCGAAGTTATGTGTTGTATTTCCAATTAAAACACCCGTTGATGTTGATGTTGCTATAGATGAACTTGCAGTACCTCCTGTTGATGCATAATATTTTTGAAAAACAGGATGATAGGCAATAGCCATAGAAGTACCATTACCATTTGGAATTGTAATGTCACTGGCTGAGATAACTGTTTGAGCTTTTGTGCTTAGTGCAGCAAATGAAATTAAAAAGAGTAAATAATAATTCCAGAATGTTCTTTTTTCGTGTAGGTTTTTTGAATGCATGTGCAAAATATACTTTGAGGCGTCAAATATAAATAGAAAAATAAATGATTATAGCGATTTTACTTAGTTAAATTAAGTGTTTAAACTTGTTTAAGTCTTAATAAAACTTAAATAAGTTGTCACTTTTTAGCTATAAATTTTAGTAACCGCGCAAACAAACCCGTCAAAATATTTACTTAAAAGACTTAAATATACACAAAATCAATCACCCATTTATAGATTGATTGGCAATTAATTATAACAAAAAGTTCAGTCCAATAATAATTGGTTCATCAGCGTTATCTACTTTTAATAAGGTGCGATCTAATTATTTGTAAAATACCTTTAAGCTAAACGTGTATTGGTATCACTACACAATGAGTTTATCATACTAGTTATTCAATTTTAATAACTAGTAATAAAAAAGCCGCCTTTACCAAATGGTATAAGGCGGCTTAGTGAAATAAAGTTTGTTAACTTATTTTTTTACTGCTTTAATGCTGTAATTGTTTCCGTTAGCAGTTACTATGCGTACAAAGTACATGCCTGAGCTCAACTCGTTTAATTCGGTTAATTGGTAAGAAGTGGTTCCTTTGTTTAATTCCATTGAGAAATTACGTACCATTTTGCCATTACCATCTAGTAAATAAACCT
>JBFYQC010000080.1:0-7641 GCA_041302975.1 Bacteroidota bacterium | reverse complement strand
ACTTAATGAGTCTGTAGTAAATTTATTTCCGCTACCAGATCCATCAATGAATAAACCATTTGGCCAACCCATAAATACTGAGTTAAAGATTGATGTTGCTGAATTTTTACGCAAACGAGCGCCATTATTAAATGAGTTACCAGCTAATGAACCTGTTAATGGTTTACCAGTAGCTAATGGACCCATTACAGTTACGTTTGAAAATACAGGCCAAGTTAATGGAGTATTGTTTGAGCCAGCACCATCGTTATCTGATTCGAAACCATTGGTAGTTGGTCCTGAACCTCTATCGTAATATGCTGAATCACGAATTACTAATGCAAATTGTACTTTACCTTGGAAACCAAAATCAACATCCAAATCATCATCGATGTTACGGTGAGAGATGATGTACTTTGCATTAACGTTACCACCGAACCACTCAAATCCGTCATCGTTGGCTTGTGTTACTTGTATGTGATCAATTTGTGTTGCTTTACCAACAGCACCCATGGTTAAACCGTTAATTTCGTTACCAGGAGTAATTACCACACCTCCGTATTCTAAACGAACGTATCTAAACACGCCAGAGTTGTGGTTAACATCTGTACCACCGTATAAACCGTCACCATTTGCGTTATCTAAGTCACCCTCAATAGCTGCTTGTCCACCTGGCTCGGCAGCCGCAATAGCCACTGAAGCACCAGTAGTTAAATCAGGACGGTTAATTGGCGCTTTACCTAATATGATGATACCACCCCAATCGCCTGTTGCGCGTTGGCCTTTAGGTTTTGATGAAGTAAATACAATTGGTGCGGTGGCTGTTCCTGCTGCGTTAATCATACCATTACGGGTAATAATTAAAGAAGCTTTGTTTGCTGCGTTACCTTTAATTAAGGTTCCGGGTTGAATGGTTAAAGTTGCGTTGTTTTTTACATAAACATAACCATCTAAAGTGTACACCGTATCGCTGTACCAGGTTGTGTTTGAAGTAATTTCACCGGCAGAAATTGTTCTTGATTTTTGAGCAAATGCCATTGCTCCAGAGAACATTGCTACTACTGCGAGTAAAGCTGATTTTTTCATAATTATTTGTTCTATAATTTTGTTCAAACTTACCCGTGCCACTTTGCGGTATTGTTACTGCAATGTTGTTAAATTGTAAAGAGTCGAAATAGTTGAGTGGTTATTGGTTGATTCACTTCTACTCCCGAAGCAAGTCCGGGATGTTCCAGCTGAAGCTTCGGAGTGTGAGAGGTTGATTGGTTATTGGTTGATAGGTTATTAGTTGAGAAGTTAGAGGTTGGAGAATTTGGAGGTTAATCACCACATGAATAAAAAGCAAGCGTCTTCCTTTGAAGGAAGATAAGAGATGGGTGTCTGTATAAAATCGAAATTCGAAAATAGCTAGGCTGAAATACGTTTCGAAATGGGAGAGACTAACTGTGTTTATAAAAATGAAATATCGAATAATGAATCTTGAATTTTGAACATCAAAGTGTTGACTAGCATTAACAGACAGCTAAACTTTAATGAAAGAAATAATAACGGAAACTATCATATGAAAATCAATCAACCTACTAACTAAAATCAAGCGTCTTCCTTTGAAGGAAGATGAGAGATGGATGTTTATTAGAAGTTAGAATTTTCTCGTTATGTATAGTTCCTTCCCCACTTCATGATTTGATACGCTGAACTTCGTTTCAACATTCCTTATTCTATATTCCTGGTTCGGGGAATGTCTCTCACAGAAAACACTGAATTTCACAGAAACCAATACCCCCACCTCTCTGCATCCTCCGCATTTAAACCTTCAGTGTTCTTCGGTGTTTTCTGTGAGATATCAAACAAAAAAGGCCGTCATTTTCATGACAGCCTTTTATATTTTATTAATGTTGTTTAAAACTTATAACTCAATCCAATTGAAATGGTTCTTCCCATTTTAAAACGATAAATTACATTATCTAAAGTAGTTAACTCTTTTGCAGCTGCATCAATTTCGGCAGGAGTAGCACCGTTCTTTTTGCGGTTAACAACATCAGCACGTTTTTCAGCACTTACATCATCAAACTTACCGTTGGTATTGTTATCGTGGTAAAATACCAAGTCTTGCGCTAATAAATCACCAAAAGTTAATTTAGCATCTAACTTTTTAAAGAAACGTTTTGATATACTAAAATCGATTACATCTCTTGGGTTTTCCCAAACATTTGGAATAGCACCGCTAATTTCTTGTACCGCAAATATTCTTCTGCCAATTTTATTATACAATAAACTTGCTGTTAAATTAGTTTTTAAATCGGTATAGCTTAAACCCATATTTAAAAGGTAATTCGATTGCCCTTGAAGCGGACGTTTCATTGCATCAGCATTAATTTGTGCAGCAGCAATATTACCTAAATCAACCTCACTATGTATGTATGCAAAATTGGTGGTAAATAAAAAGTTCTTAAATCTTTTTGTGCTAAACCATTTGTCGAAAATGGCTAAATTTTTCCTTACTTCAACTTCTGCACCCGCATTAACAGCATTGGTATTGCTAGTATATCCTAGACGGTAACTGCCTCCACCTGTAATTTCAAAAACAGGTTCGAGTGCATTGGCAAATGTTTTATAAAATAAAGAGAAAGATAACAACTGTCCTTCACCTTGGAAGTGTTCAATTCTAAAATCGTAGTTATTAATTGATGTACGTTGTAAAGTAGGGGTACCTGTTACATCAACATTTAAATTGAAGTCATAAAAAATAAATGGTGCTAACTCGCGAAACTCCGGACGAGCCAATGACTTGAAATAAGCCAAGCGTAAGTTTGTTTTTTCTGTTAACTCGTAACTTAAATTGATTGATGGTAAGAAATCAACAACAGTATTATTTAGGTTAATGGTATCACCGGCAGCTCCTAATGCTTCTAACTTTTGGTTGTAGCTTTCCATGCGAACACCATATACAGCTCTAGTACGCGCCATAATTCTGTTGGTAAACATAATGTAAGCTGCACCTAATGTTGAACTTGCCTTGTATTTATCTTGTGGATTTACACGCTCATCAATATAAAATGCATTTTTAATTAAATTCTCTTTGTTAAAAATAGTATTGATGTCTTGCAAAGCAATATCACCTGCTGCAGGATTGCTATAATTTAACTTATGACCATATACGTTGGCTTCAAAATTACGTTCACGTATTTGATAAAAGCCTCCCGTTTTGGCTTCTGTTTTTACCTTTTTACCGCTTAAAAATGTTAGTGGCATTTGCACATCAGCACCACCAGAATACAATTGCTCGCCTAATTTAGTATATAATCTTCCGTTCTGTGTTAAATCAATAGTTGATTGTAATTGAGCTGTGTAAGGATTTAGCTCACCGGTATTATCATTAATGGTAGTAGAACGGGTAAAACGTCTAAAATCAGGAATATCACGCTGTATATTATTGTAATTTAATACCCACTTAATTTTAAGTTTAGAAGCCGTGATGAAATGCTCGCCACCTAATTGATTGGTTAAAAATAGATTTTGTTGGAACAAATAAGCCGTTTTGTTTTCGTAATTAATTGGGTCGTTATTCATGTTGTTTTGCCCCCAACGCACAATAGTTTGATCCTCTGAATTGATGTTGTAAGCATTTTTGAAAAAGAACTTATTGTGTGTACCAATTTTCATGGCTAAATTTACCATTAAACCAACCATTACCTCGCGTTTGTATGTTGAATCGTTGTAGTGATACAATTGATCGTTACCTGCTTTTACATCATAAAAGTTCCTTTCAACAGGAGTAAATCTGAAGCTGTTGCTATGCGATAGTGAAGTAATAAAACCAAATTCATTTTTTTTACCAAACTTATATTTATTACCACCTGATATTTGGAAATTGGTATTAGGGGCAAACGAGTTTACTTTATTTAAACTCCAGTTGTCGCTAAACTTTTGGCTATTTTCAAATTTAGCATCAGGACTTGAAGCTTCATATTGTGTGCGGCCAGGTAATCCATTAGGGACAGCACGTGTTCCATCATCAATACCTAACCAATCTATTTTTCCCCCTTGATAAGTGTAGCCGTTTTTAAATGTAGTTAACGAATGCATACCTACACTTCCACCAAAAGATACAAACTTCTCATCAGGAATATCACGTGTATTAATTGTAATCAAACCACCAGCAAAATCACCAGGTAAATCAGGAGTTGCAGTTTTGGTGATGGTCATGTTGGCTAACATATTTGACGGGAAAATATCAAACGAGAATGCTTTTTTATCAGCTTCGGTACTTGGTAATGGTGCACCATTTATGTATGCAGAATTATACCTATCGTTTAATCCACGAATAACAGCAAACTTATTATCTTGAACTGTAGCTCCGCTCACGCGTTTCATTACATCGCTGGTTGAGTTATCTGGAGATTTTTTAATTACATCAGCCGAGATACCATCAGATACAGATACAGAATTTTTCTGTTGAATTAACAATGCATTTGCACTTTCTTTTTTCAACTCGGCCTGAACCACAACCTCACCAAGCTCTTTAGAAGATGCTTCCATCGAAACATTGATACTTGAGGTTTCACTTCCTTTGACTTCAATGCCTACCAGTTGTTTCTTAATATAACCAACATAACTTACATTTAAGCTGTATGTGCCAGGTTTTAGGTTATTAATGGTGAATTTACCTTCTAAGTCGGTTGAAGCACCAAAAGACGTACCCTCAACACTAACAGAAACGCCTATCAGCTCTTCTCCATTCTTTTTGTCGATAATTTTTCCGGTAATTTTTCCGGTTTGAGCAAAAGCTGCAAAGCTCATGGTAAGCGCTAAAACAGTTACCATTAATTTTTGTAAAGTGATTTTCATTTGTTTAGGTATGTGAAAACGTTGGCAAAAGTACCTTACCTTTTTTTTCAACCCGTTAAACAAAAGTTATCCTTAAGTTAATGCAGTATCAATTACATGTTATGTAATTGTTAATACATAGAAAAACCCGCACTTAGCGGGTTTTCGGTAAAAACTAATTTTTGTTGGTTATTATTTGATAACACCCAATTCTTTACCCACTTTAGTAAATGATATTATTGCTTTTTCAATATGTTGTGGTTCGTGTGCTGCAGAAAGTTGAACACGAATACGTGCCAAGTTTTTAGGCACTACTGGATAAAAGAATCCGGTAACATAAATGCCTTCGTCTAGTAATTTGGTTGCCATTTCTTGCGCCAATTTTGCATCGTACAACATAACAGGAACAATGGCACTTGCACCACCGCGTAAATCAAATCCAGCTGCTTGCATACCTGCTTTAAACTGGTTTACATTCGCCTCTAACTTATCGCGCAATGCAGTGCTTTCGTTTAATAATTTAAATACCTCAATACTCGCACCTACAATGGCTGGAGCCAATGAGTTACTAAATAAATAAGGACGCGAACGCTGACGTAACAATTCAATAATTTCCTTTTTACCTGTTGTATATCCGCCCATTGCTCCACCTAAAGCTTTGCCTAGGGTTCCGGTAATAATATCAACACGACCCATTACATTGCACAACTCAGGCACACCTCTTCCGGTTTTACCAATAAATCCTGCACTATGACATTCGTCTGTCATTACCAATGCATCGTATTTATCTGCCAAATCACAAATTTTATCCATTTGTGCTACATAACCATCCATACTAAATACCCCATCGGTAACAATAATTTTAAACCTAGCACCTTTTTCATTAGCTGCAATTAATTGTGCCTCCAAGTCGGCCATATCATTGTTTTTGTAGCGGTAGCGTTGTGCTTTGCACAAACGTACACCATCAATAATACTTGCATGGTTTAATTCATCACTAATAATGGCATCAGCTTCTTGAAACAAAGGTTCGAAAACACCACCGTTTGCATCAAAAGCTGCTGCATACAAAATGGTATCTTCGGTTCCGTAAAAATCAGCAATGGTTTGCTCAAGTTCTTTATGAATGTCTTGAGTACCGCATATAAAACGTACACTACTCATTCCAAAACCATGTGTTTCTAATGCTTTTTTTGCAGCCTCTTTTACTCGCGGGTGTGATGATAAACCCAAGTAGTTATTGGCACAAAAGTTTAATACACTTTGTCCGGTGTTTAAAGTAATATCTGCCCCCTGTTCCGATACAATAATGCGCTCATTTTTGTATAAACCTGCAGCCTTAATATCCGCTAATTCTTGTTGTAAGTGTTGTTGTAATTTGCCGTACATAAGTTAAATTATTTATTAATGATTTGTTCTTTATTTGGGTTGATAAATAAATTGAGCCGCACACCAATTATTTTTAACCAAGTGTTTCTTACAGTGTAAACCAATTGGCTCTGTGGCATTTTTTAGATCAGCTAAGTCTGATTCATAAAAACCACTAATCAATAAAAAAGAGTCTGGTTTCATGTGCTTTACTAGGGTACTAAAACTGGCTAACAAAATATTTTTATTGATATTGGCCAAAACACCATCAAAAGTTTCAGTAGCTTTTATTACCGATAAAGAGCCTAATCTGAATTCAAAATCATTCAGGTTATTGAGGTTTTTATTTTCAGTAATGTTATCTAAACACCACTCATCAATATCGTTACCTACAATTTGTGCTGCACCTAATTTCAATGCCATCAAACCAAGAACTCCAGTACCACAGCCGTAATCAAATATTTGTTTATTACTAAAGTTTTGTTCTAACATTAACTCTAACACCAACTGGGTGGTTTCATGATGTCCGGTACCAAACGTATTTTTAGGTTGTATGGTAATGGTGTGCTCGTAATTCATTTGTAAATCGTGAAACGGAGCACGCACCAATATTTTATCTGCAACAATAATTGGTTCGTATGAAGCTTCCCATTGTGCATTCCAGTTTTGCGGTTCGATCACACTATGCGGCACATCATTTGGGTTGATGCCATACTTTAAAAGCAAATCGTTATACACTAAAGGATTGTGCAAGGATTGAGGAATATAAGCCGAGAAGCCTTCATCAGTTTCTATAAAACCTTCGTACTCCAACTCAGCCAACTCTGCAATAAGTAACTCTTTAATGTCTTCGTTACAAGTTATGGCAAATTCAAAATATGCTTCCATGCGGCAAATATGCACAAAAAGTGTAGGTATAAAAAAGTGAGATTTGATAACAAGCCTCACTTTTGAAATAAACTACATGTATATATCGGTATACCAATAAATCTTGCTACTATTATATATCGTATTAATTATCAGTGTTTCATGTAAAGCACGTTAAGGCTTGATATTGAAAAGCATGTTTCATTTTGAAATTCTTTTAAATAAAATATATATCCTTTTGGGTTGGCCCCCATTCCGAAGTTTCGAAACGCCCTAACTTTTAACTCGTTGTTGTTTATAGTTTTTTGCCTCGTTGATTGCTGGGCAGTTTACTTGATAAAAAAGTAAACAAAAAATCAATCCCGAAGCTTCGGGATTACGATAATTATAAAAGCCTGATTCAGTTTTTGGGCAAATGAGTTAGTTTGAAGAAATACATATTAACCTATAATAACTTTTGGTAAGCACGCATCCACCTATCAGGGATTTCATCATTTAAAGCAGCTTGGTAATCGCTGTAACTACAAGGCACCATAAATGTTCCTTTTTGGTTGGAGCGCTCTTTTGGGTAAGGAACTTCCATCCACCAACGCTCGTTGT
>JBFYQC010000079.1:0-7064 GCA_041302975.1 Bacteroidota bacterium | reverse complement strand
CATAAACGGCCTTATCCTCATCAATAATAATGACAAACGGTTGCCCAACTATTTGCTGAAAGGTTTTTATTTGCGTTTCGGTTACTTTGTTATATTGCATGATTCAAATATAAACGCAGAGGCGCAGAGACACAAAGAATGTTGGAAAAAGAGAGAAATAATTTAAGTAAAATAATTCTAGACGCATCCATAGAGGTACACAAACAATTTGGACCTGGACTTCTTGAAAGTGTTTATGAAATTTGCTTGTGCAAAGAGTTGATGAATAAAGGAATCTCCAACCAACGTCAAGTATCACTTCCAATTGTATACAAAAACGAAAAGCTTGATGCTGAGTTTAGAATGGATATTGTTGTTGAAAATGAAATAATTATTGAATTGAAAGCTGTCGAAGAAATACTACCTGTTCACGATGCTCAATTACTTACCTATCTTAAACTATACAACAAACAGCTCGGGTTGCTTATTAACTTTAATTGATGAATTTAAAAGACTTATTAATGGATATGAAAAATAAATTTTTATTAACCCTGTGCCTCTGTGCCTCTGTGGTTATTTCAACAGCGCAAGAGATTACATTAGAAGACATCTGGACTAAAGGAACCTTTAATGCCAAAGGTGTTGCCGGGTTTAACTCGATGAATGATGGCAGGTATTATTCTGCTCAAGACAAGTTTGAGAATATCATCAGGTACGCATTTGCTGATGGAAATGTGGTTGATACCATTCTTAGAAAATCTGATGTAAACATCAATGGCTTCTCCTATTCGTTTAGTGATAACGAACAAAAAATATTACTACAAACCAACTTTAAACAAATTTACCGCCACTCATTTGCTGCAAATATTTATGTGTATAATATAAATACTAAAACCTTAACCCAACCCATAAATGAACAAGTAATGTTGGCTGAGTTTGCACCGGACGGAAACAAGTTGGCTTATGTTAAAAACAATAATTTATATGTGTTTGATTTTACATCAAATAAGGAAACACAAATTACCACTGATGGTAAAACCAACAATATTATTAACGGAGCAACAGATTGGGTTTATGAAGAAGAATTTGCTTTAAGTAAAGGTTTTTATTGGAACAAAAACGGAACTCAATTAGCTTATTACAGGTTTGACGAAAGTGCTGTACGTGAGTTCAATATGCCTATGTATGGTAAATTATATCCTGAAGATTACAGATTTAAGTATCCTAAAGCTGGCGTAGCAAACTCGGTAATTGAAATTTACACTTATAACTTTAACACTGGCGGTAACCAAAAAATAGATATTGGTGAAGAAACCGATGTTTACATTCCACGTATACATTGGACTCAAAATGCAAATACACTTTGTATTCAACGTATGAACAGACTTCAAAACAAATTGGAGTTGTTGTTGGCAAACACCACCAACGGTTCAACCCAAACTGTTTATACTGAAGAAAACAAAGCTTACATTGATGTACCCGAAATTACCTTTTTAGCTGATGGAAAATCATTCATCATGAATAGCGAAAAAAGTGGCTGGAACCATTTATATCACTACAACATGAATGGAAAACTGATTAAACAAATTACGCAAGGCAATTGGGATGTAGATCAATTTTACGGCATCAATCCTAAAACAAAAACCTTGTACATAAGCACTTCAGAAGTTAACTCAACCGAAAGATATGTATATGCGATTGGTGTAGATGGCAAAAACAAAAAACAATTGACCGCACGTAAAGGATGGAACAGCGCTACTTTTAATGCCGATTTTAGTTACTATATGTTGAGTAATTCGAGTATTAATACACCAAGTTATTATGCCTTATGTAATGCTACTGGCAAAGAAGTTCGTGTTTTAGAAGATAATAAATTACTGGCAAATAAAATGAAACAATACGCATTAGCCGATGCTGAAATGGCAAATTACACCAATGCTTACGGGGAAATTTTGAATGCATTTATCCTCAAACCCAAACAATTTGATGCAACCAAAAAACATCCGGTATTGATGTATGTCTATGGTGGACCAGGCCATCAATTAGCCGTTAACCGCTGGATGGGTGCAAATTATTTTTGGTATCAAATGCTTGCAGCAAAAGGTTACATTATTGTTTGTGTAGATGGCAGAGGAACAGGTTTTAAAGGTGAAGCATTTAAAAAAACCACATACTTGCAATTGGGTAAATACGAAATAGAGGACCAAATTTATGTAGCCAAACAATTAGGCAAACTAACTTATGTCGATGCATCACGCATTGGTATTTGGGGCTGGAGTTTTGGTGGATACATGTCGAGTTTAGGTATTAGTAAAGGAGCAGATATATTTAAAACTGCCATTGCTGTTGCACCTGTAACCAACTGGAAATATTACGACAATATTTACACCGAACGTTTTATGCGCACACCACAAGAAAACGGAACCAATTATGATGACAATTCACCGATCAACCACGTTGAAAAAATAAAAGGTAATTATTTAATTATTCATGGTACAGCCGATGACAATGTACATTTTCAAAATGCAGTAGAAATGGTAAATGCCATGATTAACAAAGGGGTGAAATTTGACAGCGAATTTTACCCGAATAAAAACCACGGTATTGGAGGTGCTAAAACCCGCTTGCATTTGTACGAACGTATGACACGTTACATTTTAGAGAAACTATAATGAACCCCAAGCTTAAACCATACTTAGATTTTTTATTTGTGATAGCCACACTTTTTGGTACCATCATACTATTATATTTTATCATGCTTGGGTTAACACTATTAAACTGAGTTTGCATAAATCAACCATAATTTTATATTGCATCTTTATAATACTTAAAAAATGAGTCAATCAAATACAGGACATCCAAAAGGTTTATACCTTTTATTTGCTACAGAAATGTGGGAACGTTTCAGCTATTACGGTATGCGTGGTTTGCTTACCCTATACCTAACAAAAGCTACTATTGAAGGTGGTTTAGGTTTTGATGATGCCAATGCAGGTTTATTGTACGGTATATACACCGGTTTAGTATACTTAACACCAATTTTTGGTGGATGGTTAGCAGATAACTATATGGGTCAGAGAAAATCTATTACCATTGGTGGTATTTTGATGGCTTTAGGACAGTTCAGTTTGTTCTTCTCTTCGGCCAATGCACTTATGCCATTTTATTTAGGTTTGATTTTATTAATTATTGGTAATGGTTTCTTTAAGCCCAATATTTCTACCATTGTTGGTCAGTTGTACCCAGCTGGTGATAACCGCAAAGATTCTGCATTTACCATTTTTTATATGGGTATAAATTTGGGAGCATTTTTAGCCCCATTGGTTTGCGGATTTTTAGCTGAAGACTTTTTTGCTGTAAAAGATACAGCAGGTAACGTTACCTCCTATGGGTTTAACTATGGTTTCTTAGCTGCCGGTATCGGTATGGTTTTGGGTCAATTAATGTTTAACTTAATGGGTCAAAAATATTTGGGTGATTTAGGGAAAGAACCTGGAGCCAAAGTATTGAAAGCGAAAGCTGCTGCAGAAGGAACTGTTGACCCTCCAATGACCAAAGAAGAAAAGGATCGGTTACGTGTAATCGTAATAATGATGTTGTTTAATATTTTCTTTTGGGCAGGTTTTGAGCAGGCTGGTAGTTCAATTTCGTTGTATACCGATAGATTTATCGATCGTGGAATTGGAGACTGGACTGTTCCTACATCATGGTTCCAATCGGTTAATCCATTGTTTATTGTATTGTTAGGTCCTGTTTTCACTATTCTTTGGACTTGGTTAGGTAAGCGTGGTAAAGAGCCAAATACCATTATTAAAATGGCTTTAGGTATGATATTATTGGGTGTTGGTTTCTTTTTAATGATTGGTGCAGCACTAGAGCGTGGTGGCGATGTGGCAGATACCGCTGTTAAAGCAAATATCATGTGGTTAATTGGAACATACTTAATTCATACTATGGGCGAACTTTGTTTATCACCTGTTGGTTTATCAATGGTTACTAAATTAGCCCCAATTCGTTTAGGTTCGTTAATGATGGGTGTTTGGTTCTTAAGTAGTTTTATTGCCAACTTCCTTTCGGGTTATTTGGTACAATTCTTTGCTACAATGGGCGCACTAACCATTTTTGCCATCATTTCGGCTGTGGTAATTGGCCTGGGTATGATTGTGTTGATTATTTCAAACCAACTGAAAAAAATGATGCACGGTGTACAATAACAAAACGTATTTTTTTATATGGTGAAGAGGCTGTCTCAAAAAGACAGCCTCTTTTTTTGTGCCAAAGCGAAGCTCAAGTGACCTGTATTTAGTAATCCAAATATTGCTATTCTATATAATACATTACCCTGATTGTCATTTAATTTTTGAGTATTTTAAATTTACTCGAAAATATTCAGGATGAACATGCTTTCATATTTGATTTTCGAATTTTACCCTATATTAGCACCCATGTCAGCAACAACAACACGTAAACATCCAAAAGGATTACCTTTTTTATTCTTTACAGAAATGTGGGAACGCTTCGGATATTATCTAATGCTAGGTATTTTCTTTTTATACATGACCGACATTGACAAAGGAGGATTGGCTTTAGAAAAGAAAGAAGCATCGGATATTTTCGGAACTTACATAGCATTGGTGTTCATTACCCCATTTGTTGGAGGTTTGTTAGCAGATAGGGTTCTGGGTTACCGTTTATCTATTTCACTTGGTGGCATACTTATGGGCTTAGGTTATATGTGTTTAGCCATTCCTGGTGAAACAACATTTTACATTGCTTTAGGTTTAATGATTATTGGTAATGGATTTTTTAAACCTAATATTTCAACCCTACTGGGTAATTTATACAACGAGCCACAATACAAAGCCAACAAGGATGCAGGATACAACATCTTTTATATGGGCATAAACATTGGTGCATTTATTTGCAACTTTTTTGCAGCATACTTACGTAATAATTTTGGTTGGGGCTATGCATTTTTCGCTGCAGGTATAGGTATGTTTATTGGTATTGCTATTTTTTGGTCGGGTAACAAACATTACAAACATGTAGATGTGATGAAACCAACACAACCAGAAGACATGAGTGTTGGAAAGATATTAGGAATTGTATTGTTGCCTGCAATTATTGCAGGTATTTTAGGATGGTTTATTCCAGGAAATATATTTGGCAGTGACAGTACAGATGCCTTTATTTTCGGGGCAATTCCTATTGTGTTATTTTATGTTTCATTATTGGTAAGAAGCAGCGAAGAAGACCGCAAACCTATTTCAGCATTGCTTGCCATTATGGGTGTGGTGGTTATTTTCTGGGCCATATTTAAACAAAATGGAACAGCACTTACCACTTGGGCCGAGAGCTACACCAATCGCGAGTTACCTGCACAAGTAGTGCCTACCGCTAAAACTTTAGGTATGGTTCAATCCATTCCATATAGCAAAGACTCGGTTGTACAAATAGACAATCAATTCAGACCTATAAAAGATGCTAATGGAAAAACAATCAAAGTGATAGACTATCCACATTATTATAAAAATTTACAGTCCGAAAAATTCCCTGAAGAAGGTGAAAGTACACAACTTATTTCAACCGAATTATTTCAATCCATCAATCCATTTTTTGTGGTGTTGTTAACTCCTGTGGTGGTTGGCTTTTTTGCATGGAGTCGAAGAAAAGGAATTGAACCAAGCACACCCGGTAAAATTTTCTGGGGACTTATTATTACCGCATTATCAACCACCATTATGATTGCCGCGGTAAGTGTTGGGATGAATGGTTCCGAAAAAGTATCTGCTTGGTGGCTTATTGGAACATATGGAGTAATAACTGTGGGCGAACTATGCCTGAGTCCAATGGGACTATCATTGGTATCTAAACTTGCTCCGCCACGTTTAACGGCTCTAATGATGGGAGGTTGGATGTTAAGCACTTCAATAGGCAACAAATTAAGCGGTGTGTTGGCATCTTTATGGGATACGTATGAAGATAAATCATACTTCTTTGTAGTAAACTGTTTAATTGTAATGGTGGCTGCATTAGGCATCTTTATGATGCTAAAATGGTTAAGCAAAATTATTGAAGAGCATGGAGGGTAACCTACACTCTTTTTATTAATAACCACTAGTGTTTTACCGAAATGTAAAGTGTAGATTAATTATTAATCTCAAGGTAAGTAACCCGCTTTAAATTTCTTATAAAATACTCAAGTGTGATGCTGGAATTTTTAACAGCATATGTGCGCCAAGTTCTTCAATATGCACAGCAAAATACTGATTACCGTGTTGTTGCATTACCTTACCGGTGTAACCCCTTAGGGGTCCGGCAATAACTTCAACTTGTTGATTGATATACAGATCTTGATTGGTGATTTCAATGTCTGAAAAATGAGCAAGACTCAGTTTAATGGCATCAATGATACTGGTTCTAATGGTGGGAACGTCTCCTCCGATGCGAACAAATTTTACTACACCATAAGTTTCTAAAACAGCTAACCGTTCGGCTTCAAAAATAATATGAACAAATACATATGATTTAAACAAAGGTTCTTCCACCTTTTTTTTACGGTCGCTCCATTGTTTGATTGTTGTTTGTATTGGAAGGTAAACCTCAATACCTTTTTCTGTTAGCTTCTCAACTGTTTTTTTCTCAGCTCTTGGATTGGTGTAAATAGCGTACCATTTTTTTTCGGGGGAGGTCATAGCAGCAAATTAAGAGGTTAAAATTTAAAAACTAAAATAAGGCAGGAGAAAATTGTGAGGATGAGGATAAGAGAATAACCACAGCGGTGTGGAGTTGAACCACAGAGGCACGGAGACACAGGGGGGAATGCCTTCGGCATGGGAAGTTTAACCACAAAAAATAAAGTAGGGATACCTTCGGTATTGGGTATAGAATGAAACGCGGAGTCGCTGAGGGCGCAGAGAGAATGCCTACGGCATAGGAGTCGCGAGGTGATTGATTGCAACATTTTGTTGTCTTTTCGCGAAAGAATATACGTTGTGCACTTTGTACTAAACGCTGTGAACTTTGTGGTTAGTGTTTTTTAAGTTTACTGATTTGTCCAACCTCCAATCCTCTTCTCGATACTT
>JBFYQC010000078.1:0-2627 GCA_041302975.1 Bacteroidota bacterium | reverse complement strand
AGTTGAAATACATTGGTTTAAATACACAAACCAGTACAATTGATACCATTACAGTTGCTGGCAACATTATAGCCGATAGCTTTAACTTAACTTTACCAAATGTGTACAGCAATATTATCGTGTGGGTTAAAGAGGTAAGCGTTATTAAGAATGCAGCATACACTGCTTTTGATACCTTAAACTTTAACATTAAGTTGATTAACAGCATAAACAAAAACGATTTAATTAACCAATTGGTAAATGTTTACCCGGTTCCAAGTAGCGGTGTTGTTTTTGTAAATATGCCATCAAACATTCAGTTAAATAAAATTGAAATATTTGATGTTACAGGTAAGTTGGTTGATACCACTACATCAACCCAGTTAAACATAAACAACAAAGGATTGTACATTATAAAAGTAACCACGCAACAAGGTGTAGCCACCAAGCGTATTGTTATTGAATAACCAATTCAGTTTTTACATAAAAGTTCGCATGACTCCACTGGTTGTGCGAACTTTTTTATTGCCATAAACAAAACTTTAAACTAATACCGAAAGCACATTCAATATAGTCCCATATCAGCAATGGACTTATTGAACTATTTTCATGTAGCATCGGCATTACCATTGTAAAATTATTTTCTAGTTTGCACTTGAAAATAATTACAATTGGTATAAGTTGCGGTATGATAAAACCCGGACCTATTGGTGTTTTTGATAGTGGTTATGGCGGATTAACCGTATTAAAAGAATTTATTCAAACCTTACCTCAATACGATTATTTGTATTTAGGTGATAACGCACGTGCACCATACGGCACACGTAGTTTTGAAACCGTTTACGAGTACACCTTACAATGCGTTAAACATCTGTTTGAACAAGGTTGTAGTCTTGTAATTCTTGCTTGTAATACGGCATCTGCAAAAGCTTTGCGTACCATACAGCAAAAAGATTTACCCAACCTTGAAGCTCATTTACGTGTGTTGGGCGTTATCAGGCCAACTACCGAAGTTGTGGGTAAATACACCCAAACAAAAAAAGTAGGTGTATTTGCTACCAAAGGCACAGTAGTTTCTCAATCGTATGTGGTTGAAATTAATAAGTTTTACCCCGATGTAGAAGTGTTTCAAGAAGCCTGCCCCATGTGGGTTCCGTTGGTTGAAAACAACGAGCACTTAAATGACGGTGCAGATTATTTTGTAGAAAAACACATCAATAACTTACTACAACAACAACCTGATATTGATACATTTTTATTGGGCTGTACGCATTATCCTCTATTGGTTGATAAAATAAGAAAGTACACACCAAAGCACATTACCATACTTACCCAAGGTAAAATAGTGGCCGATAGTTTGTGCGATTATTTAAACCGACACCCCGAATTGGAGCAATGTTGCAGCAAGAGTGGCACGCAAAGTTATTTAACCACAGACGATGCCGCCAATTTTAACGAACATGCTAGCACTTTTTTAGGCAAAAATATTTTCAGCAAACATGTGAGTTTGATATCGAATTAATCAATAAGAAAATGTACCAAGCTTTGATATTGCGTTAATGCTTGAATGACTCTATTGGCCTACGAGAATTTTACTTAACAATCAATGAGGGTGTTTGCGCGATGGCCATAGTAAGCAATCCCGAAGCTGCGTTCGGGATTTACAATCCGAAACGCAGTGGCTTGGATTGCGCGGAAAAAACGCACTCAGTAGATTGTTGTAAAATTCTCGTAAGCCCGAAGCTTCGGAGGGGTTAGCAAGCCCCAATTCAAAGAATTTTCAATTTTCTTTTCGTACTTTTTTTAGAAAAAAGTACTGCAAAAAATCAAACGATTTCATGGCGCTTCATCACCAACACGCGCAAGTCCAACCGCCCCATGGCCCTTGGTGATTCCACCCGCAGAAGGCGGCCCCGCCAAATCGTTTAAAGCCCACCGCACGCTGAGTCAATCAATCAGGTTTTATTGATTTGATATTAAATAAATCCATGCATGGTTACTGAATAATCTTTGAAGGATTCTATACGGCAAATGAGATTTTTGCGTAACAAGTAAGTGCAGTTGTATTTGCGTTGGGTTTGGCAAGCAATCCCGAAATGAAGCATAGCGAAATGGCTTGGATTGCGTGGGATACAACAAGCGAAACTTGTAGCGAAAAGATCATAGGCCTTGAATTTTTTGGATACTTTTTGTTTCAAGACAAAAAGTATCGCGAGTTTGGGGTGCAACCCCAAGTATAAATGGAGAAATTTATGTCAAGAAAACTGCGCAGCAATCAACGAGGCAAAAAACAATAAAGAACAACCAGTTAAAAGTGAAGGCGTTCCGAAGCTTCGGAATGGGTGCCAACCCAAAAGGAGAGAGATTTGAGTTTTAAAACAATTTTAAAATAGAACAATACTCATTGTTTTCAAACCTTAACTCGCTTTACAGAGAACACTGCGTTGGAAAGTGGGTTAAAGTTTGTTGGTGTGAAGCCTATTAAATAGTACATTTGCACCCACATAAATTAAGCACATGATTAAGTTTTTAATATATCTGTTTTTGTTTTATGTACTGTTTAGGTTGCTGTTTGGTAAATACATGGGCGGTACGGTAAAAACAAAAGTATTTAGGTTTGATACCCATCATCACCATCATTACAACGC
>JBFYQC010000077.1:0-11890 GCA_041302975.1 Bacteroidota bacterium | reverse complement strand
AACCATGGCTAAGAAGGTAGTTGCAACATTAAAAACAGGTGCAGGCAAAGATTTTGCTAAAGTGTACCGTGCGGTTAAAAACAAAAAGGGTGCATACTCTTTTAAAACCGAAATTATTCCTAACGAAGACGTTAAATCACACTTCAAAGCTTAATAGCTTAAAGGTTTTACCATATTTAAAAGCACCGTGAGCAATCAGGGTGCTTTTTTTATTATGGTTGATGCCTAAATTAAAGTAAATTCGCACCGCTTAATACAATTATAAATGGGCATTTTCAGTTTCTTTAGTAAAGATAAAAAAGAAAAACTCGACCAAGGTTTAGAAAAAACTAAAACCAGTTTGTTCGATAAAATCAGTAAAGCATTGGTTGGTAAATCAACCGTTGATGATGATTTTTTAGACCAGTTGGAGGAAATCTTAGTGACGAGTGATGTGGGCATAGAAACTACCCTCAAAATTATTGAGCGTTTACAAAAGCGTGTGGCAGCCGACAAGTACATAAACTCCGGTGAACTTAATAAATTGCTTAAAGACGAAATTGCTAAACTTTTTGATGAGAGCGGCTTATATGAAAACGACTTTGCCTCTGAAAAATCAGTTAAACCATACGTAATTATGGTGGTGGGCGTAAATGGCGTTGGCAAAACTACCACCATTGGTAAGTTGGCACACCAATTTAAAAGCGCGGGTAAAAAAGTAGTATTAGGTGCCGGAGATACCTTTAGGGCCGCAGCCGTTCAACAATTAAAAATCTGGGGCGAGCGCAATGGCGTGCATGTTGTTGAACACGGAATGAATACAGATCCGGCATCTGTTGCTTTTGATGCTGTTAAATATGCGACTGAAAACAATGGCGATATAGTGATTATTGATACCGCAGGTAGGCTTCATAACCGCGTTGATTTGATGAACGAATTGACCAAAATTAAACGCGTAATGAGTAAGATTATTCCTGATGCACCTCATGAAGTACTACTTGTATTGGATGCCAGCACTGGGCAAAATGCCTTTGAACAAGCCAAACAGTTCACCGCAGCCACCGAAGTAAATGCATTAGCATTAACCAAATTAGATGGCACAGCTAAAGGTGGTGTGGTTATAGGCATTGCCGACTTATTTAAAATACCCGTAAAATATATTGGTGTGGGTGAAGGTATTGAGGATTTACAGTTATTTAACAAACACGAATTTGTTGATTCGTTATTTAACTCAAATTAATCAACAGACGCTTTAAAAAGCGAGCTATATGATTTAGTTGAGTCAATCCAAATTTAGAATTTGTTGGGCAATTTGTTAAAATTGCTAATTACAAATTCTTAATCGATTCGACCTGATAAAAGACTGGAATCGAATTTGGACTTTATTAATTATTTAAACTTATTTAGTTAGCGTATTTTGAAAACAAAACGTAAAGAAGATAAAGTAAACATCATAACCCTTGGGTGTTCAAAAAACATTGTTGATAGTGAAGAACTATTCAGCCAACTTAAAGCCAATAATTTTGATGTAGAACACGAAAGTACCAATGATGATGCGAACGTTATTATTATTAATACTTGTGGTTTTATAGATAATGCCAAACAAGAAAGTATTGATACCATTTTACGTTTTGCAGAGGCCAAACAACAAGGTGAAATTGATAAGTTATATGTTACAGGATGCTTATCGCAACGTTACATGCCAGATTTACAGAAAGAAATTCCTGATGTAGATAAATACTTTGGTACCACACACCTTCCGCAACTGCTTAAAACCTTAGGTGCAGATTATAAACATGAGCTAATTGGCGAACGTTTAATTACAACACCTTCTCATTACGCATATTTAAAAATAAGCGAAGGTTGCGATCGCCCTTGTTCCTTTTGTGCCATACCTATTATGCGTGGTAAGCACATATCGAAAAGTTTCGAGCAATTAGAAACTGAAGTTAAAGGGTTGGTTAAAAACGGCACAAAAGAAATTTTACTGATTGCACAAGACAGTACATACTATGGACTGGATTTATATGGTGAACGTAAATTAGCCGAGTTGCTGCGTAGAATGAGTGATATAAATGGTTTAGACTGGATTCGTTTGCATTACGCCTACCCTTCTCAATTCCCATTAGATGCACTTGATGTGATGCGTGAACGTGATAATATTTGTAAATACATTGACATTCCTTTGCAGCATACCAGCGATAACATGCTTAAAATAATGCGCAGAGGAATAACATCAAAACGTACACAAGAGGTCATTGATACCATGCGTGAAAAAGTTCCGGGTATTGCCATTAGAACCACGCTTATTGCAGGTCATCCTGGAGAAACCGAACAAGATTTTAAAGACCTGTGTAAGTTTGTTGAACACAACAAATTCGATCGTTTAGGTATATTTACATACAGTCATGAAGATGGAACACATGCAGGAACAATGGTAGACGATGTGCCACAAGAAGTAAAAGAAGAACGTGCAGCCATTGTGATGGATATTCAACAAGGGATATCAGCCAAACTTAACCAGCAAAAAGTAGGTAAAACCTACAAAGTGTTGTTTGATAGAAAAGACAGTGGATACTATGTTGGTCGTACTGAGTTTGATTCTCCCGAAGTGGATAATGAGGTATTAGTTGATGCCAAAAATAACTATGTGCGTATTGGAGATTTTGCACAAGTTAGAATTGACTCTGCCGAAGACTTTGATTTATACGGAACTATCGTAACCTCTTAAAGCATGCAAAATGTAAGCCATTCAACCATCAGTTTCGAACAGAGCAATCAATTTTCTAAAATCATTTTAGACTACGTTAACAATTCGGTTGAACTGACTGATTTTTATAACCTGAAACCAGAAATTGCATCGTATAAAACCATGATAGAGCAAAAAAACTATAACAATAGTTTTAGGCCTATTTTAGTTGATGAGTTGAATAAACAATATGTTACGGCTAATATAAAGCTCAATAAATCACCTTTGGTTGAAGGTAACATTGCTTCATTACTAAATCCCAACACATACACGGTTACTACCGGTCATCAATTGTGTTTGTTTACCGGCCCACTATATTTTATTTACAAAATATTAAGTACCATTAAATGGTGTGAGGAGTTAAAGTTGACTTACCCCGACAACAACTTTGTTCCTGTATTTTGGATGGCTTCTGAAGATCATGACTTTGAGGAGGTGAATCACTTATTTATCAATGGCACCAAACACACTTGGGATATTGACAGTAAACAGCAGCCTGTTGGTCGCTTGTCACTTAGTAACTTCGATAAGTTCGCGGAACAAATAATTAGTTTGGCCACTAACGATTTTGCAAAAAAACAACTCAAAGAGTGGAATAATTGTTACACAACAAGCTCTAATTTGAGTGAAGCAACGCGCAAATTAGCTCATTTACTTTTTGCCGATAAAGGATTAGTGGTTTTGGATGCAGATACAAAGGGGCTAAAAAACTTATTTATTCCAATTATTAAAAAAGATGTTATTGACCAAAGTAACTTTAGTGTGCTAACAGAAACCAACAGCCAACTCCGTAAAAAATATAAAACACAAGTTAATGGTCGTGAAATCAATTTTTTTTATTTGAGTGATGAAGGCCGAAAATTGATTAAAAAAGAGGGAGAAAACTATTTAGTAGAAGGTACTTCTTTATCATTTACAACACAAGAAATTGAAGCCGATATCAACATCAATCCTGACAAGTATAGTCCGAATGTTATTATGCGCCCCGTTTATCAGGAGTTGATATTACCTAATTTAAGTTACATTGGCGGTCCTGGTGAAATTGCTTATTGGATGCAATTAAAATCAGTATTCGACAATAACAATATAACGTTTCCAATACTAACCCTACGCAGTTTCGTATTGTTGATGAATGAACAACACAACAACCAACTGGAGCGCATCGGACTAAATGCTGGTGATTTATTTAAAGACAATATTACAATTGAACGTAAATTGGTAACTCTAAACCAAGATGGTGGCCAGGTTAAACATATTGATGATTTTGTTAAAAACATGCAACAGCTGATTGATATTGCAATGAAAACCGACAATAAAATTGGGAGCGAACTAATTACGTATAAAACAGATTGGCATCACAAACTTGAGCATCAATTGCGTATTTTAGATAAAAAACAACGTGAAAAAATTGCTAAAGAATATCATAAATACTCATTTATTAAGGATAGTTATTTTTCATCAGGAACTATGCAAGAACGCGTTTCAAATGTGTTGTCATATGGCATAACGGAATCAATAAGTGATCTCATTAATATGGTTTACAACCATATTTCGCTATCTCAAAATGATATTAACCTCATTGTAAAACAAGGTTAATAAGCAAAATATGAGGCCTTTACTCAAATAATGTGTCTATTTTAACCAACTTTAAACAATTCTGAATTCGTTTTTTTGCATGTGCTTTGATTTTTTTCTCTTATTTTTGACTTTATTAATACTTACCCCCCACAAATAGTAAAAAAAGTATGAAGAATACCATGCACTATCTAACAAAAAAACTTATAGGCACTTTGCTTTGTTTATTATTGTTAGTAACCAACTCAAATAGTCAACAACAAGCTCGTATAAGTATCGAGTTCCGTGGAGGATTACCATCATTATTAACAGAATCCAATCCTTCAACAGCGCCTTTTGGAGGACTAGGTCTTAGATATTCATTTAATAAATACTTTTCATTATCTGGAGATGCCAATGGTGGCGGTATTGCAGGAAGAAGCACAAAAGCAGGTTATTTTAGAAATAGTTTTACTCAAATAGGTGGTAAAGCTAATTTAAATGTAACTGCATTTTTACCTCAAAGAACTGATGCATGGAGTAGATTTAATGCATACTTTAGCCTTGGAGCTAATTACATGATGTATTATTATGACAAGGATAAGGCACTAGATGGAAAAACAGCTAAACCATACTTCATTTATGATATGGGCGTTAATGTTAAATACTATGTTAACGAAATGATTGATGTAATGGGTGGAGTAACCTTTAATTTTTCCCAAACATCAGCAATAGATAACATAAGAGGTGATGGTAAATATGACAAGTTCGCATTAACATATGTTGGTTTAGCATTTAAAATTTTACCTGAGGATAGAAAACAATTGTTGGATTGGGCTCACTTGCCAATAAGAAACAATGAAGGAACAAAGCAACTTCTAGCCAAGTTAGAAAAAGATATGCGCGAGGTTAACAAGCAAGCTAATGATAGCCTAGCTGCCCAGCTTAGAAAAGAAATTAAAACAGTTGATAACAAGATTGAGACAGTAACTGTCAAAGTTGATACTATTGACGCAAAAATGAATATGATGCTCGAATTGTTAAACAAAATGAGCACAATTCAAACAGCACAAGTCGAAGCTGCACAAGCAAAAAGTAACCCTAAAGGCAAAAAAGATAGTAAGTTAAATCAGAAATCTACTACCACTACTTCATCAAAAACAGATACCGCTATTGATACCTCTAGCAGGTATACTTTGAATCCAAAAATGTTATCTTATACTGCACCAGATGGCACTAAAATAAAAGCCGCTACTATAGATCAAAGTCAAGTAAAAGAAAATTACGCAATTGTAGTGGGTTCTTTTGTTCAAGATCAAAATGCTATTGTAGCTCGTGATAAATATATAGATAAAGGTTGGGATGCTCATATTTTAGGCAGCGCCAAATCACAATACAAACGTATTGTAATTTTTAGCAACAACTATTTTGAAGCAGCTAAAATTGTAACAGAATTGAGATCAACTGTTTCAAAGGATGTTTGGATGCTTGACATTAATACAGGAAAAGGAGTTTACATTAAGTAGTTTTTAAATAATTATACATGTGCCACATAACAATGCCGGCACATACAGATACATTTAAACTATGTTTAGTGCCGATTTGTGGAATTTCAACACACAAATCGGCACTTTTTATGAATGTTTCGCTAACACCATCAACCTCGTTGCCAAATACAAGTGCATATTTTTGTCCTACCTCAGGAACAAAATGTTGAAGTAGTACTGAATGATTTTTTTGTTCTAATACTATTATTTTGATGTTATTTTTTTTAAGATACAGTATTAAACTTTCATTGTCATCAAAATAAGACCACTTAACCGACTCTGTAGCCCCTAAAGCCGTCTTTAATATTTCTTTATTTGGTGGAGTTGGAGTAATCCCTGATAAATAAACATTATCTGCAGAAAAACAATCAGCTGTTCTAAAAAATGCTCCAACATTTTGACCGCTTCTAATATTATCCGCAACTACATCATAATCAAGTTTTTTAACTTTTTTATAATCTTCTATACTAATTCTATTTAATGTACTCAAAGACAACTTTTCTATTTCCATATTACAAAGAAACGATTTTACACAAAATGACTCATTTAAAATTGTTGTTTTAATTCATTTTATATCATATTATTGTAGTTGAATATTTGTGAATAACCTAAGATTCCTTATGATTAGCCCTAATAAGACCTTTATTTTAATACCTCTTTTTCTTACCATTTTAATTGGTAATGTAAAAGCACAGTACAAATATACCCGTCTCTCGTTAGATATCAACGGTGGTTTTTCGATGCCTAACACCTCAATTACAGGTACAGCAGGAGGATATGGGGAAATTGGTTTAAAAATGGCAACAAGTAGATACCTTTCTGGAAGGCTAGCCATTGGAGCTGGAACCCTCAATGGCTCACAAGATGTGGAAATGATTACAGGAACAAGAGATAATGTAGCCAACTATACTAAATATAACGCTTCGTACTATTATTTTTCTGGTAGTGGCTTATTAAATCTTGAACGGTTATTTAAACTACGTAATTTAGGCGGTATATTTCATCGTTTAAATCCTTATTTGGTTGTTGGGGCAGGATACATGTACCCTGATATAAAGGTTAATCGTGTAGATGGTCAATTTAAAAACTACAAGAATAACGTTCGTTTCATTGCTAACAATTTCGGCCTAGATTTCAAATATTTCATTAGCAATCGCTTTGATTTGAGTTTTGGTGCTGAATATAAATTGGTGCAAACTTATTATTTAGATGGCGCTTATTCTGATAAAAAGCTTGATGGAATGACTAATGCATACGTTGGGATTAGTTACAATATTGGTGCAAGTGCTGACCGAAAACATTTGGAGTGGTTTAACTTAGACGGTAAAGAAGACATCATGTTTGTGCCATTTAATGATGACCTGAAAAAAGGTGAAGAGCCAATTGCAATTATTAAAAAAGACACCACCAATGTTACAAAAGAAACGGCAAATATTACAACTAATATAGATAGTTTGGCTGCTCAAACCACCTTATCAAATACAATTAATAAAGACACACTGATACTTACTCAAACTGTTAAAATATTTGATAGTATAAGCGAAAATATCGCTTCTGTTAATTTAACAGACACATTAGAACACAAAAAAGTGGGAAGACACACCGACATTAAAGGCAAGTCGGGAACAATTAATCCTAAACAAATTGTAGTAACCGCCAACCCAATACCTGAAAAATCTATTTCATTAAATGACATTGACGGCATTGTTCGTCCAATGGGTAAATACAATGTTATAGTAGGAACATACTCTGGTTCTAAATATGCTTATCCATTCCGCGATAAAGTTCGCAAGCAAGGATTACAAGCAGCTTTGTTTAAAGATAGTGATCATTCTAAGATGGTACGTGTTTGTGTATACTATGGTAACGACAAAAAAGAAGCAAACAGACAACTTCGCTTGTATATAAGCAAGTTTAATGGTCAAGCTTGGTTACATATATACGACCCGAAATAATTTAAATCCCCAACCATTTGGTTGGGGATTTTTGTTTACAAAATGTGTACTTAGCCGGTGCAGTATGTTGTATTTTGCCCTAGTTATTTATGGCTAAAAAAGACGCATCACAAGAAACCCCTTTAATGAAGCAGTACCTTGAAATAAAAGCAAAGTACCCTGGGGCTATATTACTTTTTAGAGTTGGCGATTTTTATGAAACATTTGGTGAGGATGCTATTAAAGCTTCTCAAATACTTGGCATTGTGCTTACCAAAAGAGCCAATGGATCGGCCTCACATATTGAACTTGCCGGATTTCCTCACCATTCACTTGATACTTATTTACCTAAATTAGTAAGAGCCGGACAGCGTGTTGCCATTTGCGACCAACTAGAAGATCCAAAACTAACAAAAAAAATTGTTAGACGAGGCGTGACCGAATTGGTAACTCCAGGAGTTTCTTATAACGATAAAATACTCGATCACAAATACAATAATTACCTTTGTGCAATACATTTAGATGGAGCAAAGGCGGGTGCAGCATTTGTTGACATCAGTACTGGTGAGTTTATAGCTAGTGAAGGTAGTCCAGATTATATAGAAAAGCTTATACAAGGACTCAAACCGGCTGAAATAGTTATCAATAAAAAACAATTAAAAACTTTTCATGCTTTAGCAGGAGATAAATTTTACACCTATCACCTAGATGAATGGATTTTTCAATATCAATTTGCCTACGATAAATTAATTGGTCATTTTAATACAACAAATTTAAAAGGTTATGGTATACAAGAAATGCCTCTTGCAATTATTGCAGCAGGAGTTTGCATACATTATCTTAATGAAACACATCACAATGAGCTTTCTCATATACAAGCCTTATCACGAATAGATGAAGAAAAGTACGTATGGCTCGATAGATTTACAATCAGAAATTTGGAATTATTACAACCTAACCATGAGCATGGCAAGGCTTTAATAGATGTTCTCGATTATACGGTTACACCAATGGGGGCCCGTCTCCTAAAACGGTGGGTAGTATTGCCATTAAAGGAAAAACAGTTTATCATAGAGCGATTGGAAGTTGTTGATGCCGCATTTCAGGACTACCGATTGTGCGATCTGGTAACGAATGAATTTAAACAATTAGGTGATATAGAACGAATGGTATCTAAAGTTGCCATGCGCAGAATCAATCCAAGAGAATTAGCCCAACTCAACCGTTCGCTAAAACATATCCAACCCATAAAAAACTTGTTAGTTAATAGTGGCAAAAGTGTTTTGGTAAAAATGGCCGAATTGCTACATGATTGTAATTGGGTAATTGAAGCTATTGATAAAACATTAAAAACTGACCCTCCTGCATTATTACATAAAGGAGAACTAATTAACGATGGTATACATAAAGAACTAGATGAACTCAGGAAAATTGCGTATCACGGAAAAGATTATTTATTACACATACAACAAAGTGAACAAGTTCGCACTGGTATCCCTTCGCTTAAAGTAGCATTTAATAATGTATTTGGTTACTATTTGGAGGTAACCAACACACATAAAGATAAAGTTCCACCTGAATGGATTAGAAAACAAACCTTAACCAATGCCGAACGATATATTACTGAAGAATTAAAACAATACGAAGAAAAAATTTTAGGTGCCGAAGAAAAAATTGGAGCAATTGAAGAGCGTTTATTTAACGAGTTGGTAAACAATGTAAGTGAATATGTTAGTGTAATTCAACAAAATGCATTATTACTAGCTAAACTTGATTGTTTATTTTCATTTGCCAACTTAGCAGTTAAACACCATTATACCAAGCCACAAATTAACGAAGGCCAAAAACTATTGCTAAAAGACTCAAGACACCCTGTTATTGAACAACAATTACCCTTAGGAGAAAGTTACATTCCCAATGATATCTATTTAGACCGCGAACAGCAACAGATTATCATACTTACAGGCCCAAACATGGCCGGTAAATCAGCACTCTTACGTCAAACTGCAATCAATGTTATTATGGCACAAATTGGTTGTTTTGTACCTTCAAGTATTGCAGAAATAGGATTAGTCGATAAGATTTTTACGCGTGTTGGAGCCAGTGATAATATTAGCAGTGGAGAAAGTACGTTCATGGTTGAAATGACTGAAACAGCAAGCATATTAAACAATCTATCCATTAACAGTTTAATATTATTAGATGAGATAGGAAGAGGAACAAGTACATATGATGGTGTTTCAATAGCATGGGCTATTGCCGAGTTTTTAAATCATCACCCAGCCAAACCTAAAACATTGTTTGCTACTCATTACCACGAACTAAACGAATTAGAGAAAAATAATGAGGGTATCAAAAATTACCACATAGAAATTAAAGAGGCTACCAACAAAATTATTTTTTTAAGAAAACTTGCCCTCGGAGGTAGTGAACACAGCTTTGGTATACATGTAGCAAAAATGGCTGGAGTCCCTCAATTGGTGGTAAATAGAGCAAATGTAATTTTAAAAGAATTAGAAGGACAAAGATTGCAAACCGAAGATAAAATAGGTACTCCAAAGATTAATCCCATTCAACTTTCCATGTTTCAGCTTAATGATCCTGTACTTGATCAGATTAAAGAAGATTTATTACTCCTTGATATCAATACCATTTCTCCTGTTGAGGCACTCATGAAATTGAATGAGATTAAGAAATTACTAAAATAAACATATCTTGATACTAAGTTTAATCCTGCTTAACTAAAAATAAATGCCTTTTTATCAATGGAATTGAATAAAGTGTTTCTTTTTTTTTACGAAAATGTTTGCAGAATAGAAATTAGGCCTATATTTGCACCACATTAATCAATGGTAACATTGACTAAAAGCGAAAGTAGCTCAGCTGGTAGAGCGCAACCTTGCCAAGGTTGAGGTCGCGAGTTCGAACCTCGTCTTTCGCTCCAAAATGTCGGGTTTGAGTAGTACTCAAACCCGGTTTTTTTGAAGAGTTCTTTACATGCCCGGGTGGTGGAATTGGTAGACACGCAGGACTTAAAATCCTGTATCCTTTAAAGATGTGCGGGTTCAAGTCCCGCCCCGGGTACTCTTTTTTTTACGATAAACTACTTATCAATATGAAAAAAATATTAGCATCAGCACTTGTTATCGTTTCATTATCTGCTTGTCATTATGGACAAGACGAAGCCAAGCAAACTCTTGAACGTAATGAACTTTACAAAACAGAAAAAGCCGATTATTCTGTGAATAAAGCCGGTGAATACGGTAATCCAAATGAAACAACTAAAGCAGTTGTTGATACTCTAGCGGCAGATACTTCAAATCACAATTAATTTATCTTCACTCAAAATATTCGAAGCCACCTTTAGGTGGCTTTTTTTATGCATTCTATCTCTAAAGAGAAACTTTACGTCAAAGAAAACGGCTACAAGAATAAATCTTATAGCCGTTTTAGAATTAAATTAATATACAAAACACTCCTACTTCACGCTAACACGCTGTGTGTATTGTTTGCCGTTGTTGTTTAACTGTAACAAGTAAATACCTGATGGTAATTCTTCTGCTGCTATATCTGCTGTTTTACCATTCATGTTTATACTTTGACTGTATACTTTGGCTCCCAATACATTGTACATAGTTACTTCTGTTTTCCCTATTATTGGTTCTTTTGTACTAATGGTAAATTTACCACTGCTTGGGTTGGGATAAACAATTAATGTTTGATTCCTTTGAACTTCATTCAACCCTGTTTTAAAGTCTACATAAATTCTTCTGCGAGACTTACTCGATTGGTTGTTTGATGGATCGCTTACCTGGTAAGTAATCTCTTTCCAGCCGCGTGTACCTCCGTAATATTTACCTGTTACTGCATCTACATTTAAGGTGGTGGTTTTTTGTACCAATGGTAACAAATCCTCTGCAGTGTAGTAATTATCCGTTATGCGTAATTCATTAACAATCTCAAACGTATCATTCCATAACAAATCAAATGGATCACCTCCCAATATCTCTATCACAGGCGCTATGCGGTCTACTACATTTACTTGTCGTACAACACTTGTTGAGTTGTTTGAGCCATCACGTACTGTATACGTTATCGTGTAGTTACCCAATTTGTTTACATCTACC
>JBFYQC010000076.1:0-3277 GCA_041302975.1 Bacteroidota bacterium | reverse complement strand
AGTAACCAATCAACCCCAACATACCAATATGTGCAGGCAGGAACATACACTGTTACATTAAGGGTATACAAGGTTGGTGGTACTTTTTGTGATGCACAACCTATTCAAATAAAAGTTTTTCCTAAGCCTATTGCTAATTATACAATTACTCCAAACGATACACAATGTTTTAATCAAAATAGATTTGTTTTTAATGATGTATCAGTTCCTGGTGCCAGTAATGCACCTATAAAACGTAGAACCATGATTTATGGTGATGGGGCTTTTGAAAATAACATCGCACCATACAATAATCAACTTTCGCATTTTTATACTGATGTAAACGGTAATAATTATACAGTTGTACTTGAGGTAGAAGACACTAACGGTTGTGTTGCCCAATTAATAGATACTGTAGTTGTGCATCCTCGCATTCAGGCAGATATGACTTTTATTGAGCAGATACGCTGCGGTTTTACAACGGTTTGGTTCAAGAATTTAAGTAATGTAGATTACACTGGTTTGCAAACTACATGGATTTTTGGCAATGGAGAATCATTAACAAACGATACTGCAAATGATAATTTTTACTATACCTATTATGGCGATACTACCTTTAAACCGATTTTGATTATTAAAGATAAAAATGGTTGTTTAGATACTTCAGATATTGTTGGTGATGTTCACACATTTATTCCAGATTCTATTATACAAATTACGCCAATAGATAAATCTTGTTTTAGAGATAATGTGTTTGATTTCGATAATAAAACCAATTTGGAATTTGGAAGTTCATTTGCATGGACATTTTACAAACCAGAAGATCTTTATCAAGTAGATAGTTTAAAAAGAAGAATAGGAGGAGCAAGGTTTCCTAGTTGTGGCATATACAACATAAAGCTAAGATTTAACTATTTTGATTGTTCTTTCGAGTCTGATACTCAAGTTACTGTATATGGACCACGATCAATCATGCCTGATACAAGTATTTCATTAGAACGATCTATACAATGTGGTTCTTATGATACTGTTCGATTGGCTTTTATTGATAAGAGTTGTTATTATTTAAATCCTGGTTTAACGTATTTATGGGATTGGGGTGATTACTACGCACCTGCATGCACAACCAATACCAAAGCGGGAATTAATGTTAACATGAATTGTAGGTATAGTGTTGATTCGATAATGGTTAAACATCGTTATTCAAATCCAGAACAAACGTGTTATCAGGTAAGCTTGATTATTAGAGATACCGTTATGAATTGCGCAGATACAGCTTATAAAACACTAAGATTGGCTTATCCTAAGGCTAATTGGGATTATTCAGTTGTACCTCCTTATCCTAGGGCAAAAGCATTAATAACCAAATGTACGCAAGGACTTACTAAAGTATATTTTGATGGAGTACAACCTAGCTGCGGTCCGGAAGAAGTTTGGTTTATGGCAGATACATCATGCCATGATAAAAAATGGTCATTAATTTTTACACCTCCAGGGGCTAAAATAGCACCTCAGGATATTTATCCAGAAGAGATTTGTAGCACAGATTCAATTGCGGTTTTTGGTGTGATAGCAAAGAATGGGTTAGACGCGTTTGGTAATGCATGTTATGATACAGGGTATTATTCTTATAAGTTGTATAAGCAAGTTTTGCCAATGAGTTTAAAAAACTTAATTATAGATGGGGATTTTTGCCTACCACATACTGTTAAGTTTAGTACTCCCGATTCAATTCGAAAAGATTTGCTGTCAGTAACATTTAAATTTGGAGATGCTACACCAGATACAACAATCATCTTTGCTAATTCTAGCGATACTGTTGTTCCTCCTGTATTTCATAACTATTACAGTAATGGGGTATTTATTGCAAGTCTTTCCTTTTTAACAAAAGATAGTTGTATTGGCTCAGATCTTAATTATATACAATTAGGCAACCAAGCCGAGTTAAAAATCTACACACCAGAGGTATGTACCTATAACCCAGCATCTTTTTTTGCGCGAATTCGTTACCGTAATGATACAGCTACATGGTATTGGAGCGATACTGCAAGATTTAATGCTGGTAAAGAACAACTCTATTGGAACTATGGTGATGATACAGTTTGGTATCAAGGTAAAGAAGAATCAAGTCATAGGTATACTAAACCAGGTGTTTATTTTATTAAAGTGGCATATAAAGATAGTACAAGTGCTACCTGTTTCGATACCATTCAAGGTTTTCAATTCCGTGTTTTAGTTAGTGCTACCAAGGCAGTTGCTACCATGGTAAATGATACTTTTTATTGTGCACCAACAGTTGTAACATTTACTGATGAATCATATGGTATGCGTGGTGACACCACGCCTCGTCCATCCCATATTATTAGCCGATTTTGGGAATTTGATGCTGGAAAAGGAACCAGTACACTGAAACAACCTGCTGTGTTTTACAATCAAAATGGTAAATATACGGCCAAGCTGTACTCCGAGTCTGTTTATGGTTGTTATGATACCACCAGTGTAATCGTTAATATTATTGGGCCTACACCAAGCTTTGTAATTGTAGAAGATACATTTGGGTGTATTCCATTTACCGTAAAATTACGTAACCAAACTGGGCAACAATTGCGCAATTGGATTTGGTATTTTAATGATCAAGCCGGAGCAATATATTCAACCAAAAGTGATTCAGATATCACATTTACCTACACCCAACCTGGTACTTATAAGATAGATTTATTGGGAGAAGACAGTATAACTAATCCAACCACCAACGAAACCAAAAACTGTACAGCTCGATTCCCTTATTTAGAAAATCCAAACGCTTATCACCCAAGAACTGTTACTGCTTTGCCAATTGATACAATTAACTTATTGGTTCCTGATACAGTTTGTATTGATGTACCTTTTATAGCCAAAGCAACGGGTACCAACCATAATATACAAGCAAATTGGTTTTGGGGTATTAATATCACACCAACACAATGGCTTGTAAACACAGATTATTCGTATGTTTATGATACTTCTGGTATTTTTAACATAAAAGTAGAACCAATATTGAGTGAAAAGTTTCATTGCGTGGTAGGTGCTGAAAAAACATTAACGGTATTAAGTCCATTAGCCGATTTTACATTTAAACTTAATAATTATCCTAACATTCCTTTTACAAATTTATCGCAGGGGGCAGTAAGGTATTTGTGGGATTTTGGTCAGCCAAGTTCAGGTAGAAATACCAGCACCGACATCAACCCAACACATAATTATGGCGAGACCATGGAGAGTTACAAAGTATGTTTGATGGCTTTTGATGCCAACGATT